>NZ_JBYKYF010000284.1:0-4011 GCF_057736855.1 Sporomusa sp. | reverse complement strand
ACTGCCACTTCTAACTGCTCTTTGTTGTGACTTTGTTCTGTCACTACCGTCCGCAGTGTCTCCAAATTTCCATTCAGAATACCGACAGCCGACTCAGTCTCCATTGCCTGATTAGTGGCTGCCATAGCCACATCATTGATGACTCCGGAAATTTCATCAGACGTGTCTTGCATGCGTGCTGCTAACGAATTAAAATCATCTCCATATTTATTCATTTCGTCAGTGATACCCTTAAAGCCAATAAACTCACTTTTAACCCGCTTTTTGTACTCTGAAAGCAATTCGCTAATTTCTTCAAACTCATCATTAGATTTAAGCTTGGTTTCAGTAAAATATTTGTGTTCTTGAATATCGGCAATCTCCGCCTTAATGCCGTCAAACGGCCGGAGTAATAGCGCAGCACCACCTGCAGCCAAGACGCCGTTTAACAATGCCATCCATAGCGGCACATCAATGTCCACTGCACACAACAACCCGCCAACCAGCAATGATACAATGCCAACAGCAATACCTAACTTAATCGGAATACTCCGAATGAAACCAAAGGATAACAGTCGATTGAACCGGTATACATTGGTGCTGGTAATCGGTTTAGGAAAAGTAATCAGCATCTTTAAATGCTCTGCCGAAGACTCGATAATCTCCGTCTTGATGTCTTCTTTAAAATGCTCGGCTGCTCCAGCCAGCAAACCCTTCAGATAACCAAACATGCCGCGCTTGGATCGATAACTTAATATCGCACAATACTCGGATACCGGCTCAATCAACAGCTCAGGCGGATTAGCACCAGGTATCCTTTTGACCATTACAACATGTACATCATACATGGACCGTAAGAACGAGTATAAGCTCTCCTGACGAAAAAAAGCGGGGTAGGCCTGGGAAAACGTTGCAGCATTGTCTTTACCGATGCTAAACCAAATTTCATCCAGACTTTTGCCTGTACGATTGGCTAAAAAAGTAACAAACTTATTGGGTATAGCATCGTCGATTTCTTCGGTTGGCAAGAATAACTTAGTAGGCTCCCAGCCAACGTGCCGCATTGCTTCTTGTGCTAACACCTCCCCCCAAATCTTGTGGGCAGTGTTAACCCATGTCCCAACAACGGTTCCTTTCACAAAAACACCCCATATCTAAATATACTATTTATCCATATTGCTAATGGTATTCTCGCTACCCGTGAAAATTCCCTCTATTATTTTACAAAATTTGCGAGCTTTTCCCGAAAAATCGGCAATGATGTCCTAGACACGCATACGCTAAAACGCCATTCGCAATAGGATTACTTTCCTTCATTCGAGGATTTTGTCATCTATATCGGGGTAAACTAACATCACCAATTACGTGGGAGGTGATAGTTTGTCCAGCAAAGAAAATTGCCACATTTATAGCTTTTGGAATGGCAAAAACTTAAATGGGGAAAACAAATGCTTTGACTACCGCGGCAGCGGCGAGAGCTGCAGCCAATGTGAGTTCAAATGTGTGGAAGGCACTGAAACCATCTGTGCCGATGAGCTGTAGCTTGTATGAATCTCAGTTATTAAAATCAATTATCTGGTTTCACTCTTGGGGATTGCCTTTACGTTCTAGACTTTTATCAACAGATAACTGAACCCGATTAGAATGTGTGTTCTAATCGGGTTCAGTTATCTACAGCATTCCTATCTTTAGGAGCGGCCACCAAGCAGCGATGTTGTAATAATAACAGGTTCCATAGCCTGAAAACGGGTAGTTTCGAGAGCCCGCAAATCGGCTGTCAATTTAGAGTGTTCTTCTTTGAGTACTTTTTTGGTATAGTCAAACTCTTCAAGTTTACTTAGAGCCACTTCAATTTCATTTATTTTATCAACATATTCCCTATGCAAATTGACGATATCCTGACCGGTTTTTATGCCCTTCATACTATCACCATTATATATTTAATTACGTAAGCATATTATGCCCCATTTTCTATATGTCAACTCCAAAAAATTTATTTCATAATAGGCAAACAGTAGCCTGCAAAAATTACTTTCGCGTAATAGGAGGTTTGGCTGCCAACTGCTTAGTAAGAACTTCTTTAAACCGCGCCTTGGTTTGCGGCTTCTTTTTACTCCCTTCCGTTACGTTACGATAGTCACGAAAGGTTAGATGTATCCGCTGAATTGCCCCTATTTTTATTACCATCTTTGCCGCCCTCCTATGGAATAAATTTCTTTCATTTATATTATCGTATTAATCTGGTTGGATAATAAGTGCCATATTTTTTATTGGTTTTCAATCCAATTCTTACTTCGTGTTGCACTCATAAAGCTTGGATACACTATCAACAGGAGGTGGTAAGTATGCTGCATCGAAAAAAGCGAAAGTCACTGATGGATATGGATATTGATATTGGCATAACATCAGTGCTTAAAGCTGTGGCTATTGGCGCAGTTATTTACCAGGCTACCAAATTCATGATTAACGAAATAGCCGATGACTAACCGTCACCTCCCAACTTACACGAAAGGAGATGAAACTATGGCTAAAAATCAAGAACGTTGTAACAAAGCAAACAAAGCGAATGTGGAATTTGGTAAAGAAATTTGTCCAAAAGGCAAAGAAGAAAAAAAGCAAGAACAATGCCGAAAGTAAGCTGCCATTTTTAAGGGGTGGAGAAATCCATCCCTTTTATATTTTTGTAAAAAAACCTTTATATTTTCATGGTATATTTAGGCAAAATAGGAAATACTAACTTTGGAGGTGATGGGAATGGGATTTAAAGATTTACCCGGCGGCGCAAACTCCAAAAAAGATCAGTCTGCCAATCAGAAATCCACAGACCAGCAAACGTCAACTATGAGCAATTCACCCAACCAGCAAGAATCTCTCACAAATACCAAGTCTTCGCAATAACCCCCTTTTAATAACAGAGCGGCATTTCGTCCGCTTTGTTATTTTTTTGCAAAATTAAAGCTCATTGAATCAAAATCTTTGGAGAAACTAAAAATAGCTTATCATAAGGAGGGATTTGATGAAAAAACTTATTCCCGGAATGTTTTCCAGTATATCTGATGCCGAGTTAATCATTGCTACCCATGGCTATGATGATACTGCACCTGAAAACGTAACCGATAAGTTTAGCGAACATGGCGACAATAACAGCCTGACCCGCACGGATAATTCCTCTATTATGTCTAAGGCCACCGACCAGGAAGTTTTTGATTATGAGTCAATGCAGGAAGGACTTGATAATACGTTATCATAAAAATAACAATACAAAACCCCGCAGCTGCTATGTCTGTGGGGTTTTGTCCTTTACTAACTCATTTTTTCTCGAAACAAGCTCTGAATAAACGGCAACAATATCCGGACTAAGTCTATTATCACCCGACTGAGTCAGCGGCAATTTATACCGTTCTTCCATCATTTTAATTAATTGAGTTAACCGATCTACATCTTCTTCTGCTCGTTCCATTTCTTCACGATACCAATTCATTCCGCACATATCTTGTCCCCCTTTACTTATCACTTCGTGATCCAAAAGAATAATCCTTTTACTTCGATGCACAAAACCAGAAAGACCTCCAGGTTAGACCCCGGAAGCCTATAGGTTTGCTTAAAACTAGCGGCAAATTGAACAAACGGGAAATCGATCTGTAAGCGATAGAATCTTTTACTATTCCACAAACACAGCCGAATACCAATTGGTTGTTTCATCTGCTGTCCTTAATGTTTGCAGCGGTAATCCAAATTTATGAACGGTTTTGAAAACATCAATACCTACTGAATGGAATTCAGGCCGAGTTTTGACTGGATTGGCACAAGGCTTTCTCTGAAAACCGAGACATTCGGCACAAATGGCGCAATTGCTCAAAGAAAAGGCAAAATGATATCCACGGTGAAATGCTTCCAACTCAAGCTCATAAGAAACATTCTGAGCAATTTTAACGTCAGTAGAATGAATAATTACACCCCATGTATAGCGTTTAAATATTTGTTCATATTCCCAAGGTTTCAAAAAATTTTCGGCTGAAGGACACAAATGCC
>NZ_JBYKYF010000283.1:0-4058 GCF_057736855.1 Sporomusa sp. | reverse complement strand
CTGGTTCTCCAGTACATGGCGAGCTAGTGCCTCCACCGGCGGCAATGTCTCGTCATAATTATTAAAAGGATAGCCCCGGAAACCAAGCAATGCGCCGCCAGCTTGATCAATGGCTTCATAAATGCCAAATTCCTGTCCGGCGCTGCCGACCCAAACCAAGGGAATGACTTTATCCAAGTCGCGCTGATTGACAGGAGTTGCCTCCAATTCTTTGATCAAGTCATCCAGCACGGCCTCGTATTCGACCGGTTTTCCAAAATAGGTGTTTAAGCCTGTGAGCAAATAGATCGCCGGGAGACTGCGCATATAATAAGGATGTTTAAGCCTGAGATCCAGTACTTTCCGAACTTTGGCAATGAGTCGGTTCTTGCGCAGAATCTCAATTCTTAATTTGTCTTCATTAATTTCCTTACTTCCTGTCAGCCAGTGGGCTGTTTCGTAAATTTGGTCAATCAAGAACTGTACTAACTGTTCCAGCCGTTCCCCTTTTACACCGGGGGCCCGGTAAACCACATCAATGACATGAACATCATAGTCCTGCTTTCGCATTAACTCCCAGGCAAGATTGTAAGGTTCGCAGGCCACACTGGCACCAATAATTCTTCTGATACCAGTACCACGGCGTTTGTGCCATTGACCAACCGTGCACTTTACCATTGAGCAGGTTTCTTGTGGAAACTGATAGTAATCTTCAGCAATTGTGACTGATTCCAAGTCACTTAGCCGCCCCATCTCACTAAAGGCTACCGGAATAATATCAGAAGCATAGGCCAGCGGTATCTCCCAGCCGCTCGCCCGCGACCAAACGGCATTAATTTTTCCCTCCGCATATGCCTTTTCTGCGTCTTGAACATAAGATGTAGACAGATCTAACAACTTGCCGATGGCCGGTGAATAATAATGAACTTTCTCTTTACTGTAGACGAGATAGTCCCGCGGACTTTGAATGTCCTCGATATCCATAATAAATTCCTCCCTTTCCCAAGTATCTGTTACCAAAACCTATTTACAGGCGTAGGGGTTAAATTCGTTAGTAAAAATCTGCTCCGGTTTTAGATCATTTTTTATTTCACCAAATTCTTTCAACAAATCAATCCAGATGGCAACCGTTTCCGGGTGAATGATGCCATTAGGAGCAAAATAGCCGGTTCGTAACAATTTGGGATCAACATTGGCTCTTTTTACCGTAATATCAATTGCCTGTTGTTGATTGGCGTCAGCCCAGTCATTGGCCTTAGCCACTGCTCTTACAAACCGTCTGACCACATCAGGCTTTTCTTTGATAAATTTTTCTGAGAAATACAAGGGCGTATTGCCGCCAATTGTGCCAAAAACATCATAGTCGGTAAACAGTACTTTGAGACCTCCGCGTGCCAATAAAAAATCAGGGTTTTTGTGAAAACCGGCTACATCAATGTCGCCTTGCCGCAAGGCTTGCTCAAGATTGGCTTCCGGCATAACAATGATTTCTATCTTACCTTTCGGTGAGTCTATGCCGTTTTTCTTCAGATAGGCATAGGGAGTGTATTCGTTACAGCCGCCAATGGTGGGAATACCGACTTTCTTACCAACCATATCCTGTGCACTCCTCACCGGACTATTGTCCAAAGTCACAAACACCATATGCGGTATTTCTTTGGTAGTCTCAGTGCCCGCTACTACGGCTTTGATCTTGGCACCTGCCGAAATACCGGCAATGGTCCTGTTGATATGCGCGCCACCGACATCAATCTTTCCGGCGACTACTGACGCAACTAACTGTGGAGATGGTACCTTCCCTACGTATTCAAGCTCAATGCCTTCTTCGGCAAAATAGCCTAGTTCTTCCGCAATCATATAGATATCTGGTCGGGTTATATCACTAGGGCTGGGAACTCTTATGATATCAAGCTGTTTGGCTGAGCTAGCCGTCTGTTGCTTTTCTTGCTTGTTCGAGCAACCAAGCACAGATACCGACAATGCCAACAGCATGATAGTAATAATCAACATTGTTTGCCGATTATTTTTTAACCGAGTGTTCATTTCAACGCCCCCTATGCGTTTGATTGCCTGCTATCGTTAACTGGCCGAAACGGATAATTCTTCCTTTTCAGCACTTGCCAGCGTCAGACTTTTTTGGGCAATAACGGCTCCACCAAACGCCCCAGCATAATTGGTATCTAACTTGTCTTCAATAATGGGATGACCCAATACTGCTTCTACCGCCTTTCTCATGCCGGCATTATTGGATACCCCGCCGGTAAATACTAAATCCGACTCCAGGCCGATCCGGTTAAATAGGTTGCGAATACGGCGAGCGGTAGCAATATGAATGCCGGCGGCAATATCGCTCCGTTTTTCGCCTTTAGCTTTTAGCGAGATGACTTCCGATTCGGCAAATACTACGCACTGACTGCTGATATCTGACGGTTTGGTAGCTTTGAGCGCTTCCTGTCCCAATTCCTCAGTTGTCAGATCTAGCAGCTGGGCTACTTTTTCCAAAAACCGGCCGGTACCGGCGGCACATTTGTCATTCATAATGAACTCCACTACTTTGCCGTTTCTGGGGTCTACGCGGATAGCCTTTGAGTCTTGTCCGCCAATGTCGACAATGGATCGTACATTGGCATTGAGCACATGAGCTCCCATAGCATGGCAAGAGATTTCTGTCACAATTTTGTGGGGGATATCACCGAAATCGAGCGATATCCGGCCATACCCTGTACCGACAATATACTGGATATCGGAATGTTTCAAACCAGTCTGTTTCAGTAAAATACCAAACAGTTTATCGGCAGTTTGCTGGGTAAATACCGCAGTTGGCGTAATGGCGGTGTACAGCTTGCCCTCAGAAAGTAAGACGGCTTTGCCGGTACGGGAACCAATGTCCATACCTATAACTACATCATTGGTAAAAGTAGCAACCAGTTTTTTATCAATAACATCTACTATTTTTATCATTTTGTTCACTCCTTTTATTTTTTCGGATTATCTTTAGGCCAGATGGGAACTTTTCCGTCCTGCCTGGGTGGTAATGCCTTCTATTTAACACAAAACATCGATAAAGTCTTAAAGTCTTGTTTTGAGATGTCCCTGGTCACTGGCCGAGTAGTCTATAGGCACTTCCAGCACCGGTATGCCAAGTTTTTGATAGTGCCGGAAAAACTCGTGCTTGATCTGACCATAGCACGGGCAGAATTTGAGATATACGTACAAAATTCCGTCCACCCTATATTCCTGCGCTAAATTGCCAGAAATGACAACTCTTTCCTGAAGCGGTTTCATCCTGGTGCAAGGTGATTGGTCCAGGTACCCTTCGGCTAAGGCCTGATAGGGATCCCCTGCCTCGCTAATCTGGAAACTGACATTGCGGGAGCCGGTGCAATGGTCTTCGATGACTACCCTGGCCCCTACGGTATCTTCAATGAGTTCCAGAAGCCGCCGGTCACCATCGGCTACAATCCCCCCCGCCATCATCAGCCTGATGGGCTTCGGTCCCTGGTCAGGCACAGCGGCCAAGATATCATACAGTTCTTGGTACAAAATCAGCAGTTCATCTGGCGGCAAGTAATAATAGGCTTTGATAAGGTCTAAGAAATCCTTGCCTTTGAGCGGCGGATTATCCCGTTTGCGTAAATCTGATATCTGCTTTAATACTGCCCGCACTTTGTTATAGATTTTGATTTGTTCCTTCACTTCTTCGTCTGTTATGGTATGGCCGGACAGTTTTTCCAGGTCTTCCTTGAAGTTTAAAATCTCGGTCCGGTAATATCCCCGCGAGGATTCTTTATGCCGCAGACGGGGCAGGATATAAATATCGGTCGGAGTAAAAAAGTCACCAATGGCTTCGCCTACTTTTTTTATGCAGTCGCAGGTATAGAAGGTATACACTTTATCTAAAGATCGATATAGAGGATCGCTTTCTTTAAATGCGCCCAGAATGCTCTTGGTAAAATCGCAGAATACGCTTTGGGTGATTTGCTCACCACTGGCAACCACTTCGGTATTGCCCATCTTAAATAGTCTCACTTGATTTACGCCAGCCGCATTCATAAGTTCCAGCGGTGTATAAGTGCACA
>NZ_JBYKYF010000282.1:0-4091 GCF_057736855.1 Sporomusa sp. | reverse complement strand
TGACGAACTTACGACTATCGATGAAATCGGTCCGAAAATTGCCGAAAGCGTGGTAAACTATTTTGCCGATTCTGACAATTTAGCCTTCATTGCAAAGCTTAAAGCCGTAGGGGTAAAAATGACCGAAGACCGTCAGGAACCTGTGAGTCAGGATTTGGCGGGCAAAACATTTGTTCTGACAGGTACCCTGTCCATGCCACGCAAAGAAGCCGAAGCGCTCATTGTTGCCTATGGCGGTAAGGTCGCTTCGTCTGTCAGCAAAAAGACCAGCTATGTTGTAGCCGGTGCGGAGGCTGGCAGTAAACTGGAGAAGGCTAAGGAACTGGGTATTCCGGTATTGAACGAAGAAGAGTTCCGGATGCTAGTACAAAAGCCACAAGCATGATATAATAAATTTTATTGGAAAATGGTGACACACCTCATGTATGTAATCGCGTAAGGTGTGTCCTGCTATGTAACCTTAATAGGAAGGTGATACGATGAAAATAACCCGGCAAGATGTTGAAAACGTAGCTTTGTTATCCCGTCTGGAAATGACTCCGGAAGAACTGGATGCCTATGCTGGGCAGCTCAATGCCATCTTAGAATATGCCGATATTCTCAATAAGCTGGATACTAGTGGCGTTGAACCTACTGCCCATGTATTGCCACTAAAAAATGTCATGCGCCCTGATGAAGTAAAGCCTTCATTGCCGCGGGAGCTGGCACTGGCTAATGCTCCTGAGGTAGAAGACGGCTATTTCAAGGTGCCTAAAATTATGGAAGGGTAAAGATGGGAGGTCTAGAAGTGGAATTATTTAAACATACTGCGCATGAGCTACATAAAATGCTGCAAAGCAAACAGATATCGGCAGTTGAGCTGGCCAATGCCATATTTACCCGTACAGACGCTGTCGAACCTAAGATATGTTCTTACATAACGGAAACCAGAGAACAAGCACTGGCTCAGGCAGCCGCCGTGGATGCGAAAATTGCGCGCGGCGAAACCATTGCGCCACTGGCTGGTATTCCTGGTGCACTCAAAGACAATATTTGTACCCAAGGCACTAAGACTACATGTGCCTCCAAAATTTTGGCTAATTTTATACCGCCCTATAATGCTACGGTTGTAGACAAGCTGGCAGAACAGGATGCTGTGCTTGTAGGTAAGACCAATTGTGACGAATTTGCCATGGGCGGTTCAACCGAAAACTCAGGCTTTTTCATTACCCGCAATCCCTGGGACACAGATCGGGTTCCCGGCGGTTCCAGCGGCGGCTCCGCGTCGGCTGTAGCAGCCGGACAAGCGATCTGGGCGCTTGGCTCAGATACCGGCGGCTCTATCCGTCAACCGGCAGCCTATTGCGGTACGGTCGGGCTCAAGCCAACCTATGGCCGTGTATCCCGCTATGGTTTGGTAGCCTATGCTTCATCCCTGGACCAAATTGGTCCGTTTACCAAAGACGTTACCGACTGTGCATTGGTGCTTAATGCCATTGCCGGGCATGATGCTAAGGATTCAACTTCGATCAATGCCGAGGTTCCCGACTACACCAAGGCACTGGTCAACGATGTCAAAGGTCTTAAAATTGGTTTGCCGAAAGAGTATTTTGCCGCTGGTATCCAGCCTGAAGTAGCGGCAGCCATCCAAAAGGCCGTTGACCAGTTTATCTCTATGGGGGCAGAAGTCAAAGAAGTTTCTCTGCCGCATACCGAATATGCCTTGCCTGCCTATTATCTGATTGCTCCAGCCGAAGCCAGTTCCAACCTGGCCCGTTACGATGGCGTTGGTTTTGGTCTTCGCGTTCCTGGCAGTGATATTGTTGATATGTATAAAAAGACCCGGAGTGAAGGTTTTGGGGCCGAAGTGAAACGTCGGATCATGCTTGGTACTTATGCCCTAAGCTCAGGATATTATGATGCTTATTACCTCAAAGCCCTGAAAGTGCGTACTTTAGTGAAACAAGATTTTGACCAAGCCTTTACGGAAGTCGATATACTGATTGCTCCAACTGCACCGACTACCGCCTTCAAAATCGGCGAACTCAGCGATCCGCTGGCCATGTACCTGCAGGATATCTGCACCATTCCGGTGAACCTTGCCGGTTTGCCTGGGATTTCGATACCATGCGGTTTTGCCAATGGTTTGCCTATCGGGATGCAGATTATCGGCAAACCGTTAGCTGAGGCTACCATTATTCAGGCGGCTTACGCCTTCGAACAGGCCAACGATTATCATACACGGTTTGCGCCGCTGGGGGAGGGTTAATGCCATGAAATACGAAACCATCATAGGACTTGAGGTTCATTGTGAACTCAAAACCGAATCAAAAATATTCTGTGGCTGCAGCACCAAATTTGGCTCTGAACAAAATACCAACGTCTGCCCGGTCTGCCTTGGCTTGCCAGGTGTACTGCCAGTAGTAAATGAAAAAGTAATAGAATTTGCTGTGCGGGCAGGGTTAGCTCTTAACTGCCAGATACTACCATTTAGTAAATTTGACCGCAAAAACTACTACTATCCTGACCTGCCGAAGAATTATCAGACCTCGCAATATGATTTGCCAATTGCCGTTAACGGTTATCTGGATATCGAAGTCAATGGTGAAACCAAACGCATAGGCATTACCCGGATTCATATGGAAGAGGATGCCGGCAAACTGGTGCATTCAGGCACCATTAACAATAGCGAATATGCTTTGGTAGACTATAACCGTACTGGTGTGCCGCTCATTGAGATTGTATCTGAGCCTGATATCCGTTCACCCGAAGAGGCCAAAGCCTATCTGGAGAAAATGCGGAGCATACTTCAGTATATTGATGTTTCGGATTGTAAAATGGAAGAAGGCAGCCTGCGCTGTGATGCCAACATTTCGCTTCGTCCGGTGGGCACCGAGACTTTTGGCACGAAAACCGAACTTAAGAATCTCAACTCTTTCCGGTCTGTGCAGCGCGCCCTGGAGTATGAACTTGAACGCCAGACCGAGATCTTAGAGGATGGTGGACGCATTATTCAAGAAACCCGTTCCTGGGATGAAGCCAAAGGCGTGACCCGATCGATGCGCAGCAAAGAACAGGCTCATGATTATCGCTACTTCCCTGAACCGGAACTTGTTCCCATAGTAATCGACCCGGCCAAAATAGAAAGCATCCGCGCGCAATTGCCAGAGCTTCCTGATGCGCGCAAAGCCAGAATCATGGCTGACTATGGCCTGTCATCGTATGATGCCGCAACCATTACTGCCAGCCGCGCTATGGCTGATTATTTTGACGCTGTCGTAAAAGCCGGAGCTGACGCCAAAACAGCCGCCAACTGGCTGATGGGGGATGTATCCAAGCATCTTAATGCCACAAATACTCCTATAGAAAACTGCCCGGTTAGCGCTGCAAACCTTGCAGGGTTGATTGCCTTAATTACCAAAGGCACTATCTCTGGTAAGATTGCTAAAACGGTATTTGAAAGCATGTGGGAAACCGGTAAAGATGCTGAAACCATTGTCAAAGAACAAGGGTTGGTTCAAATCAGTGACGAAGGCGCTATTATTGCCATCGTTGACGGTGTCATTGCCTCTAACCCGCAGTCAGTCGCCGATTTTAAAGCAGGCAAAGAAAAAGCCATCGGCTTTTTGGTCGGCCAAGTTATGAAACAAAGCAAAGGCCGCGCCAATCCTGAACTTGTTAACAAACTGCTAAGAGAGCGGTTGACGCAAGCATAATGTAATTAATACATTGCCCCAAGGGGCTGTCGCACTAAAGAAGTCGGCAGCCCCTTTTCCATTGGTAAGTAGCCCCGTGTGACATTGTTAGTGCCAATACTGCACCAGATCTAAATGGTTTGCCAATACTAATCGGGAAGGCAGTTCTAGTTCAGCAAAGTTATTTTTAGGGCAGTACTTTACTGTGAATTTATTTACAGCAATATATTAGGTAATCACCTTTGGTTATCATGCGGCATATTATGTTAATAAAAAGGAGGTGATAATTTTGAGTGACGACTCTCAACGCCAAAATTACTTTATGATACCAGCCTATGATACCATAGAGCACAATCATGCGTTTATCACTATTGCCGATGTAGCTCGGGACCACCAACATGGCATTTTAGGCACAAC
>NZ_JBYKYF010000003.1:21251-30697 GCF_057736855.1 Sporomusa sp. | reverse complement strand
TAGAAAGCCGCTTTTTGCCTTACGGCATAAAAGCGGCTTTGTCTACAATCTGAAAGAAGGCAGAAGCCTTCTTTTTTATTTATGTATCTAAGTTTGGAAAACGTGAAAAATCTTCCAAACTGGCTAGAATCGATGTATTCCTTTTTTACATTCAGGAAGATTTTCTATACTTAACTTATTTCTTGGAGATATAGTAGACGTCTTCATCGAGAAAATAGGATAACCATTTTATTATTGCCGACTTTGTTGCCACGTAATAAAAAGACTCTCAGGATACTCCCCTGAAAGCCTTAATTTATGGCGGAGAGGGTGGGATTCGAACCCACGGTCCCTGTTACAGGACACTTGATTTCGAGTCAAGCACCTTCGACCACTCGGACACCTCTCCGTATATCATTTTATTTTCTGCGTAACCGGAAAAACTCTTTCATAATGCCAGAACATTCATCAGTACGGACTCCGGCTGTTACTTCCAGCCGATGGTTGAGTGAGGAATGTTGTACAATATTAAACAACGATTCTACTGCTCCAGCTTTATAATCCGGACTGCCGTATACCAATCTGTCAATGCGGCTCATGACAAGTGCTCCGGCACACATGGGACACGGTTCTATAGTAACATAAAGTGTAGCTCCAGTCAACCGCCAACGATTCAACTTTTGGCAAGCTTCTCTGATAACAATGATTTCGGCATGAGCAGTAGCATCACGCCAACTTTCCCGCATATTGTGAGCGGCAGACACAACTTGATTATCCATCACCAACACTGCACCAATCGGTACTTCGCCGAACTCAAATGCCTTTTTAGCCTCAGCCAGCGCCAATCCCATATAATAGTTGTCATCCACGCTATCTCACCGCCGAATGGGCTTACCTAAAATGTTACTAAGATATTATATCCTGCTAACAGAAAAAAATCAATGTCATATATTAGCGTAAACAGGATAATAAGCCAAGAAGCCTAATTGGGCTCTTGGCTTATTTCTATTGGTAACCAAATATCTACTTATAAACTTTAATGCGTTCTTCCAAGGGTTGAAATTCTTTGTCACCAGGCGCTGCAGTAGGCTTACCAAAAGGCATTTGGGCAAGTAGCTTCCAATGTCCCGGAATATCCCACTCCTGTCTAACCGCTTCATCAATAAGCGGATTGTAATGTTGCAAGGAAACGCCAAAACCCTCCATTTCCAGAGCAGTCCAAACCACGAACTGTAACATGCCTGAAGAATGATTAGACCACACTGGAAAATTATCCCTGTATGTAGGAAATTGATTTTGTAGGTTTTCGACAATCTTCATGTCTTCGAAAAAAAGAATTGATCCATAGCCGTTTTTAAAAGAATTGATTTTTTCCTCAGTGGATGCGAATGTTTCTGCCGAAACAATCTTTTTTAATTCATTTTTGATAATATCCCACAACTTATCATGCTGTTTTCCCAATAAGATAACTACTCGTCCACTTTGTGAGTTAAACGCTGATGGTGTGAACTTAACAGCGTCTTCCACAATTTGCTGAATGCGTTCGTCGGTAGTAACAAAATCTTTACTAATGGCATAAAAAGTTCTTCTGTCCTTTACTGCGTCCAAAAAGTTTTTTGCCATAATACTACCTCCAATCGAATGCTCTTAGATTCAAAAAATGACTTATGTCTTTAGTATAACATAAAGGCAAGTATTACATAACACAATTCATTGTGATCAAATAAAATCAATTAATTGTTTTATTTTGTTGTAGAAAAAGCACTTAAATTAATTAAATTATTAACAAATTCGTCACTATTTTCCATGTTTTGCAGAAATAGCATGCTATAATTAATAAATTGTAGAAAAGAATGTAGAATTAGACGTTGGGCGCTAGAGGAGGAACTTGTAAATGACTTTTTACGAGATTTCTGTTGTCGTAACTCTATCTGCTACGTGTATTGTCTCAATCGTTTACTTCTTTTTATTCACTCTATACCGTCAAACCTATATTGGACAGTGGACCTTGTTTTGGATCGTCCACTTTGTATGTCAAATTTTTTACCGTACTCCTCTCCATAAACTTTCTTTAACTGAACTGATAGCCGTCCAACTTATTACAACTATAAACCATTTGCTATTAGTACTTGCAACAAATAAATTCTTAGAAAAAAAGGCATGCAAAGGCTGGTATCATGGGGCTATCGGAATTACTATCTTCTCCACTATAGCTATGTTTACTAACGTATCATTCCTAATAAAAACCATGCCAACAATTATTTTTGTAGCCTATGTTTACTTTTGGCATGGGTGGATCTTCTTGCATCTATCAGAAAATAAAGGATGGGGAAATGTTGCAGTCTGCCTAGCATTTTTGGGGTTAGGAATACATACCCTCGATATGCCATTTTTTATTAGTAATAAATGTTTTGCCCCGTGGGGATTTATGATAAGTGCCATTTTACGGGTCATCATAGCCTGTGGAATATTAATGCTTTACTTAGAACAAAATTCCAGAAAATTAGTGGAAAAGGAAAATCAATATCGTCTCCTGGCTGAAAATGCTGCAGATACCATTTACCTTTGCCAATTAAAACCAGTACCCCAAATTACCTATATCAGCCCTTCAATAACGAAACTCACAGGTTACAATATCAGCGAATTTATTGAAATCCCCGATTTATTCTTCTCCTTAATTCATCCTAGTGATACCTTACTTTTTAAAAAACTTATACAAGATCCAATTACTACTTCGTCAACTCCAACGATTATGCGTATTATCCGACGTGATCATAGTATTATTTGGGTTGAACAAACTACCGTTCCTATTTTTGATGATAAAGGTACATGTACCAGCTTTGAAGGGATCGTCCGCGACATTACTACACGTATACAACTGGAACAAACTGTCTCTCGCTTAGACCGATTAAATACAGTAGGCCAAATGGCGGCAAACGTAGCACATGAAATCAGAAATCCCTTAACAACAGTAAAAGGTTACTTACAATTTTTTCAACAAAAGCCATGTTTCGCAAATTACCAGGAACAATTTAATCTGTTAATTAGTGAACTTGATCGAGCGAATATAATTATCCAGGAATATCTATCTCTGTGCAAAAACCGAGCACGAGAACTAAAACCAACTCCACTCAACCAAATCATTCAAGGAATTTACCCGTTATTAAAAACTGCCGCTAACGCCTCGAGTAAGGATGTACACTATGTCTATGAAACAACACCAGCGGTATACCTTGATGAGAAAGAAATTCGACAGTTATTATTAAATTTAGTTCGCAATGGCTTAGAATCCATGGAACCTGGCGGAACCGTTACCTTACGGACTTATGTTGAAAACGACAATGTAATCCTATCAGTCAGTGACCAGGGAAAAGGTATACCTCAACATATTTTGGATAATATCGGAAAACCTTTTCTAACTACCAAAGAAAATGGAACCGGCCTTGGTCTGGCTGTCGTTTACAGGATAGCACACGATCATCAAGCCACTATCCAGGTTGATTCAAATCAGCAAGGAACAACTTTCCGTATATTATTTAAAATTTAATAATTACGTTAACTATTTATTGCAACAGGGAGTCCCTATGGGACTTCCTGTTGTATTTTTCTGTATTTTTTTTCAAAATTATAAAAATTTTACCATCTTCCTTTAAAGGAGGTGATGCCTTTGCTTGTATTTAGTATTTCCCAGACGTTTCTAAATTAAAAGGAGGATGATTTTATCATGGTGAGCAAAAGCAAAATGAATGATGCTACCGACCTTTCGTTTCAAGTTCGCATCGCCACTCACGCTTGGGAAAAACAGGAAATTTATCGTTTGCGCTATCAAGTCTATGTCCAGGAAATGGCTAAAAATCTGCAGACTTTTAATAAACAAGTTTCTGATCCTCTTGATAACCAAAGCATCTTATTGTATGTACAATCCGGACATTCCATTGTTGGTACAACTCGCCTTACCATTGACACTGCTGAAAATTACCCAGCCGACCTAGCAAAAACCTTTGACATGTATACTTTCAAAGCACTTTCCGCCGATCTACCAAGTTGCCATCTTGCCCTTGGCACCAAATTAGCGATTTTACCGAAATATCGAAATTCACCAATACTCTTTCTACTACTGGCAGAAACATACCGAATTCTTCGCGAACGCGCAGTTCCATTTTTCTTTGGAGGATGCAACCCCAACCTTATTCCTTTGTATGAGCGAATGGGTTTCAGAAGATTTACCCGCAACTTTACCGATCCTGGATATGGACTTCTTGTTCCTCTCGTAATGTTGGTTGAAGGGATTTCGCATTTTCAAGCTATTAAATCCCCACTTTATCGCCACGTCCGTAAATATAAAAATTCTTTAGATATATCACAACGCTTTTTACAAGCATTCCCCGAAGCATCCAAACACATCAATACTCAATTAGTCACTCGCGAAGGCTTATGGGAACATGTCCACAAACAATTACTGGTTTCTCCTCATACCATTCCAGCATTTAAACATCTTGATAAAGAGAGTATTATGGATATTCTGGCAATCGGCGCACTATTTCATTGTTCGCCTGGTGACTGCATTCTATACCCTGATAGCCCATGCAACGATGTATACATTCTTATCTCAGGCACTTTGCAGGTCAATGCAAGAACTGGGTCACGCCTATTGCGTCCTGGTGACCATTTTGGCGGTTTTGCACTTCCAGAACAAAACTGCCAAACTGAGTCAGTTTCAGCCTTAACCGATGCTGAGGTGTTTGTTTTACCTGGACAAGCTTTCACCCGTTATCAACAATTCCACCGGCATCCCGCTAACATCTTACTGAATAATATTTCAGCTAACCGTGAGGTTGCTGCTTGCTCACTAACCGAACAAGGAGGAAATGAAAATGAATAATAAAGGTATTGATATTTTATTAGTAAATAGCTTTGCCCCCAGACAACGCATTGCTTCTGATGCAGCACTGGAAAATGGATTAGCAGTCATTCGTACCTATCTCGAAGATCGCGGTTTTAGTGTATATGTGGTCGATGAACAACGGGTCTCCAGTGTCGAAAAGGGAGTACCCCGTTGGTGCACCTGGCTACTGCGTCAACTTGTCAAGCTACAATTAAACCAGTATGCCAGCAAGTTCAAACCATTAGCCCTGCTTGCCCTCCTGCTGGCTTGGCCGCTACAATCACTAGCTCTCTATTTCCGCAAAAATTATATGGACAAAGTTATCGACAATCTTGTTGCTTTAGTAAAAACCGATAATATTCCGTTTGTGGGAATTAAGGTTTGGGGAGGAGCCCCCTATACCTGGAGTGTTAAATTATCCCAAAAAATCAGGGAGGCAAATCCGGAAACCACGGTGATTGCCGGCGGACCGCATGTAAAGGTATATGGCGAGTATGTTCTGGCAAACCATGAGTTTGACCTAGCCATAATGGGCCCAGGGGAAGAAATCCTTGCCCATTTGCTTAACAAAAGGCAAACTGTCTCGACAAAAGCTGCCTTCCTCGAACTGGTACGACAGGAAATTGACTCTTTCCCGGTAATTAAAACCGGACACTATCATGAACAAGGCGACTATATGTTCCATTCCTTTACCGTTCCTAAGTACAGACCTGTAGACATGGTAGACAAGGTATGGTTTCATACTTTGGTCGACGGACTGGGCTGCACTTGGAATAAGTGCAACTTTTGTTCACATACCCGGCAGAATATCCACTATACGCCACGCCCGTTAGATGAAATTAAAGAAGAAATTACGGCAATGACTAGCCGTGGCATCGCCTTTTTCCGTTTCAGCAGTTCTGAAACCCCACTGGGACATGGCAGAGACATTGCCCAAATGATTCTTGATAATCACCTAAAAATTAACTACTCCATTTTTGCCCGGCCAATCAAAGTAACCGAGTATGTCTATGAAAGTTATCGCCTGATGATCAGATCCGGTCTCAGAGCCGTGTTCTTGGGTGGCGAAACTGGTCACGACGAAATTAATGACAAAATAATGAACAAAGGGGTAACACGCAAAGACATCATTGATACCATTCATTGCCTTAAGCTGGCAGCCGCGGCTGAAGGCCTGTCCTGCCAAGTGGTGTTGTCAATGATCTATCCGTGCCCTGTCATTCCCGGCGTAACATTGGAGGATGTCTTTGATCAAAATCTGAGCCTGATTCAAGAAGCCAATCCTGACGCAGTTATCATCAACCCGCCTGGTGTATTCCCCGGAACAGGTTGGTTTGACGACAGAGAAAAGTTAGGCTTTAAGTTAGGACCAAACTTTGTCAAGGAACTAATGAACTACGAATACTCCATATACAAACCGGTCGAGTTCTGGCGCAAACTGGACTATACGCTCAATGACCTTGATATGCCAAAAATACTCAAAGAAATCGGTCGTATGAATCGCGCTATCATTGAGCTGGGTATTCCTATTAACATTTCTGATGACTATCTGATGATGAGCCAAGCCATTGGTTATAGCTCAAAAGACGACCTCTTCGAGTTTAAGAAAACGTCTTTTGTTGATATAATCAGCGGCACTAGCAACTATATTAAACAAATTACAGAAAAAATAAATGAAAGTAGCAAAGTATTGGCAAAATCCAATCCTCTTATTCAGGGCACTCCTGTAACAAATATAGCCAAAGACGAAAATTTGACTAACGCGGGTTAAATTTTTGCTACCTGCAAACAGAATTGGGAACCGCCAAACGCGGTTCCCAATTATTTATCGTTTATCCCCAAGTACTCTTCTTATAATCCTTTCCAGTGCAGCCGCAAAGCGCCGGTCATCTTCCGAAGTTCGTCTGGCTGGTCCTTTGGTTCGGCCGCCACTCCGACGAAATTTAGCCTTGATTTCGCGTTCTTCCAGTAAAAATTCAAGCTTTTCGGGCCGATATTCCCTGCCTAACGGACTGAGGCAGTAGGCTGTCTTACCAAGCACCATAGTAGCCAATCCCCAATCCTGAGTAATAACAATATCCCCCGGCTCAGTTAAATTTATGATTTTGATATCCGCTTCCTGAGAATCACTGCCTACAAGGATATGATGGTCGGAAATAATATTATGATGAAAACTGGCTACCGTCCAAAGCGGGATGTCATACTTATGCCCTATTTGTCTGCACAGCGTCAGAACAGCCTTGGGGCAGGCATCCGCATCAACCAGGATTTTCATGACACGTTTTCCCAACTTTCCAGCTTCCGCCCAAAACATGTATTGCCAAACCAATCATGACCAGCAAAGCACCTAACTTCTGGCAAAGAGAAATTTCCTCTCCCAGCACCAAGGATGAACTCGTCATTCCCACCACAGGTACCAACAGGGCAAACGGAGATACCACCGCGGCAGGATAGCGGGAAAGCAGTTTTCCCCATAACCCATAACCAACCAGAGTAGCCAAATAGGCTAAATAAGCAATCGCCCCAACGCTTCTCCAACTCGGTGCCTGCCAGACAGCCAGCCAGGCATCATACCCTTCCAGCAGTAATGACAATGCCATTAACGGCAATATAGCCAAAAACCCAATCCAAACGATCAGAGACAAGATAGGAAAAGCCTGTACTCCTAAAGTAGCCCGACGCATAATAACATTGCCGACACCCCAGCAAGCCGCGGCAGCTATAACCAACCAAAATCCAGTTGCCGTCAACTCACCGCCCTGCTGGGAAGCAATCAGCGTCATACCGCTGCCTGCTAAACCAAGCCCCGCCAGATGGTTCCAACGCCATTTTTCTCCCAGCCACACGATTCCTGTCAATAAAGTAAAAAAAGCCTGGGACTGAAGCACCAACGAAGCCAGGCCGGCTGGCATCCCCACCTTCATCCCCATAAATAGCAAAGAAAACTGACCTACATTAAGTGCTAAACTTAACGCAATCAACCAAGACCAGGCAATCGGCGGCTTTGGCAGAAAAAAAATCATCGGAATACAGGTGAACGCAAAACGCAGTACTACCAATAATAGTGGCGGAATATCCTGTAAACCCATTTTGATGGCAATAAAATTAAGCCCCCATACAGTAACAACCACTAACCCGATAAGTATATCCGTTTGTCGCATTATTGCCGGCTCCTACCTTGTGCTTTCTAGGCACATTTACTTTTTAATATTATTTTTTTCGGCAAACGCCAGACATTCCTGACCAGAGGATTCCTTTACCACCGCAGCAGGATTTTTATAGCTTTTAAATCCCATGGCCTTACAACCATAGGGGAAAGTCTTATCCCAGGTAATATAATAATACTGGCATTTGACACATTTCGGTACCTCGCTCATTGGCCACCTCATCACTAAGCATGTCAAGCCGTTTACTTCATGATTGTAATATGTTATTATACCAAATTTACAATTTCTTGTCATTATGCCGGTATAATCCCAGTACATCTTAAGGATCAGGAAAGATTCCATACTGCCAGCGAACTGCCTGACACCACAAAAAATGATGACCTCCACCCTATTTTTTAGAATGAGGCCATCTGTCCTATATACTTAAACGAATTTTTTTCTGTTGTTAAACTTATCTTTGCGTTTTTTACTTTAAAAACGGATTGCTAAATACAAGAACAATTGCAATAACAGCGGCGATAATTGGAATAGATTCAATAAGTCCTACCGAAATTAACATAGATACAAGAATGGAGTTTTTCGCCTCAGGTTGGCGAGCAATATTTTCCACCGCTTTTGCAGTAACCTGTCCATCACCCATCGCAGCGCCAAACGCCGCCAAGCCAACCACAATAGCAGCGGCAATGACTGAAGCTGCAATAATAATAGCCTGTTCCATTGCTTTTACCTCCCTAATACGATGCATTTCAAACAATCTTACATGTTGTCCTTTAACTCACTAGCTCAGAACGTTTTTTGATATATCTCCCCTTTACTAACTGCATTTTTGTATTTTATTTATGAATTTTCCGCTAGGCTTCATCATGATGGTCTTGCACTGCCCCTGACAAATAAGACATGGATAGCATAGTAAAAATCAATGCCTGAATAACGCCGACAAATACACTGAATGCCAGCCATAATGTTGGCACAAAAAAGGGAACTAAAATACCCAAAATAATGATTAAAATTTCTCCAGCCAGTATATTGCCAAAAAGACGGAATGACAGTGTAACCGGTTTGGCCAACTCTTCAATGACATTAATCGGAAGAAATAGAATATTAGGTTTAAAATAATGTTTTATATAGGAAATAAGGCCCCGATTCTTAATCGTCAGTCCATGTACCATAACAACAACCAACAACGCTAATCCTAAGGTCGTGTTTAGGTCATTAGTCGGTGACGTAAATCCCGGTACCAAACCCAACCAATTAGAAATAAGCAAAAATATAAATAAAGTCATAATAAACGGGGCAAATTTTTTCCCATTAGGACCGATAGTAACCTCAATTTGGTTAAGCAAGCCCTCAATAATGAGTTCTGCGAAATTTTGCCAGCCCCGCGGCACCAAAGTGATTCCCCTACTGGCTATAAC
>NZ_JBYKYF010000003.1:0-21241 GCF_057736855.1 Sporomusa sp. | reverse complement strand
CCCGACAATGATGATGGCCATCGTTAGCCATGTCATATACAAGGTATCTAAGTGAAATACCATTCCCCACAGATTCAGTAGTTTATGCTCTCCGATCTCTGTACCGCCATGCCCCATGGTGTATCTCCCCTAGCCTTTCCTTCTAGTTTTTTGGCTTCTGCTATTTGTTGTCCAAGCAAATAGATACAATTCATAAACAGGATAACAGGCATAACGAAGAAACCTGTTATAAAAGCAGAATATACAACATCGATTCGATGATGGCCCAGTAAAGCAAGAATAATAATAAGTAAACTAAATCTTCCCATCCAACCCCAGCGTATATAGGCTGGCGCCTGTTCATTAGACATCTTATTTACCCGTTCAATTTGATAATAAAGGTGAAAGAAGTACGCCACTCCTGTAATCAATCCCATAAGAATTCCTGGAATCGCCACAACTTTGCCATAAATATAAGCCGCGCCACAGAGTATTAGACTGCAAACCCCCATATGCGCCAAAATTGCCTTTACTTTCAATTTATGGCTTTTCATCCTGAGCGGCTTTCGCCATCCCCCCTTGGTTGTTTTCTGATAATAATACATAGTTTGTCTATATGTTGCATATAATGATATTTATTGAACTTTTTTGCAAGTTTTGTACCAACCCGCAAAGCCTAGTAAATTGGGACAAGTTTCTAAAATTTGTTGCAAGACGCAACAAAAAACCTGTTGCATTTTGCAATACAACAGGTTTTAATCCAGTTTATGAAGTTTACGCCACAAGGTAGTGCGATTAATCCCTAAACGGGCCGCCGCTCTAGAATAGTTGTATCCGTCCTCTACCAAAATTCTCTTAATGGTGTGTTGTTCCAAATTGGATAGACTATCAGCCGCTGGCATTTCACATTCGTTCTGTGTTATATCAGATATATTAGAATTGTACAGTAACGCCTCACGGATACAGGTCTCCTCAATCTTATCACCGGAAGCCAACAACACTGCCCGTTCCAATATATTTGCAAGTTCCCTGATATTTCCGGGCCAGTGGTATCGTTTAAGGAGCTTCATGATTCCGGGGGGAATCCTAACCTGTTTCTTATGCTGGCGACAAAATTTATCTACAAAAAATTCCGCTAACAGGGGTATATCGGTCGCTCTCTCCCGCAACGGCGGGATGTGCAGTCGCAGAATGTCCAAACGATAATACAAATCTTGCCGAAACTGTTTTTTTAGAATTAATTCCTGCAGGTTCTGATTAGTTGCTGCAATAAATCTGACATCAACGGCAATCAGTCTGTCGCCTCCCAGTCGCATTACCTCTTTTTCCTGCAGCACCCTAAGCAGCCTGGATTGTAGTACCAAATTCATTTCACTGATCTCATCAAGAAAGATGGTTCCATTGTGTGCAATTTCGATTAGCCCCATCTTACCGCCTTTGCGTGCTCCAGTAAAAGCCCCTTCTTCATAACCGAATAACTCGCTCTCCAGCAAATTTTCCGGTAATGATGCACAGTTTACGGCTACAAATGGTCCGTTCCTCCGTTCGCTCAAATTATGAATACTCTGAGCAAACATTTCTTTGCCGGTTCCCGACTCACCAGTAATTAGCACTGTTGAACTCGTTTCCCCATATTGGCGAGCTCGTTCTTTCGCTGCCATAATGGCTGGTGATACACCAACAATATCGTCGATAGTAGTTTTAGCAATTAATCCTTTAGCATAAAGCTTTTGTCGTATATCATGCTCATAGCGCTGCAACTGAGTGACATCCTGGAAATTAGCAACCGCCCCAACTACCTTGCCATCAAATTTTATGGGAATACGTTTGGTAGCAATAATTTTGCTGCCTACATGCTGAATCTCACCGATTTCAGGTGTCCCTTTAGCAACAACTTGCGGCAATCTGGTATTGGGTACAACTTCAGTAACTGGCCTACCTAGGGCATAATCGGCAGATACTTTAAATATCTCCTCCGCCATGGGGTTAAATATAATTATGCGTTCGTCTCGATCAATACATATAATTCCATCAGGTGAGCTTTCAATAATTGTGTTTAGTAATTGATTGCTTTCTATCCTTTTGTTACATACCCCTAACAGCTTTTGAGCTTCTTGTAGCGCTTGCCGGATCGCCTCTTTGCCAGACTCAATAAGAATAGCGTTCAGTCCTAATTCAGCCGCTGCCTGCACGGCAACATAATCACCAACAATTACCTGAACACCATCCCTAGCAGCAGACAAAACCTTTTCTTTTGCCTGGTTATGATCTTCCATCGTGATGATCCGTAAGGGTGTCCCGAAGAATTCGATCCTATCTGCATAGGGAGTAATAACATTAGAAAATCCTATTATACCAATGGGTCCTTGCTTAATTGGTATTTTGCCCAAAGCCCGTAACACGTCAGGAATAGTTATCTTGATTTCTACGACAGGCACATTAAACGCTTTGGCAAGTAGTAAGGCTGTCCCACCTCGACTAATGATTGCTCTAACATCATTAGTCATTACCTGTTTTGCGGCGGTTACGCCAGCTTCTAAATTCCCTGAGACAATCTCAATATCAGCCAGCCACTGACCTTCTTGCTCTTTCACCACTTCCCAGGCAACTTCTTGTAACTTAGAAAAAGGTGCTACCAACACTATTTTGGCATCATAAATCCCCCCTTCAGCTACTACGTTGAAGTACCTTGGATCAATTTTGTTATTTTCTAATTATTCTGTTAATTAGTTATTATACTTACGCATTAAAATTCCTCCTAATATTTATATTTTTTTACAATATTTCCTAGAAATTGATAAAAAATAGCGCTCTTTAAGATATGTATACAGTAATCTGAGTCAGCGTATCAATAAATGACCCCCTGCCGGCTTGGCAGGGGGTACGTATCTGTTGCTTACGTATTCGCGTTAGATTAACTATATAGAGTTTCCACTTTTTATTTATTCGTTATACTGCCAATGTTTTATAATTGAATGGATATCGTGCCATTGGGATGATTAATAAATTCAATATATTCATTGCTTTGAAAATAGTCCACAGGAAATGTTAACTCAATTCCCGTGTCAGTTTTTATCTTATGATTCTTACCTTTTTTAACGGCAAAATCTTTATCAACCTTAACCGTTTCGGTAATCCCCGCACTTTCTACTGCTTTGATATATTCGGCCTGCATCATGGGGGAATCGCTGAACACCTCTTTACCCAAGGCCACTGGGTCTAATCGTTCAGAAATTCCGGTGTTTTCCACAATGTAATGTTTGGCTTTGGCCACTGCCTCGACAGTGCTTAGGCCATGACTTTCGGCTACCGTCCGGGTAATGGTACTTACCCATTCAATGGTTTCTTTGGGTGAGATACGCGAACTACACTCCAATATTTGATCGGCAATAACATAGGTCTCAACACCATTGACTAAACGTTTCTTATCAACAAACGTAATTGCCAGTGTAGCGGCATCAATTAGTGCATATTCATCAAATTTCTGTGACAATCCCGGTAAAATTGCATAATGATTGATAATATCATTTTTAATTTTGCCATTTTCCTGTACTACCTGGTGAATAAACCCAATCTTGTTATTACACTTTAACAGCCCAAGCATCCGGTTACTATCAATAGTAAAATCACAAATAATTACATCGGTTGAGACTGTAACATCTGACTGCGCTATCGCCGTATACATCAAATCGGCTGCATATACCGAAAAGCTAATAAAATCTAGCATCCCAGCAAGATAGTCTGTTACTTTTTCTTTAAACCGACTATTAGGCAAAAAAGTTCCTGTTTTGGCACTCTGATTCTGATAGGCTTTTTCAATATGTTTAGTTAGGAAATCCATAACACTGCCGCTAGTTATATCCAATTCCTGTTCCGAAAAAACCGTTACACCTGAGTTAAAATCCAGGATATGCAGAATGGCTTTATGAATATTGATTAACATGTAATCTTCCTTTACTTTAACTACTTACAAACACAATTTCGGCCTTTCTTTTTGGCGCGATAAAGAGCAGCATCTGCTGCTTTGATCACTTCGTTGGCTTCCGGATGCTTTTCGTCGCGCTCGGCTGCCCCAATACTAATAGTTACAAATAGCTTTTTAGCTGCAGGCTTCTTTTTGGCCTTGCTACGCTTTTTTCCCTGATAGGTGTATGGTGTTTTTTCCACTAATTCTCGCACTGTCTCGAGATGGGGCATAGCCTCAGCCAGGGACTTATGAGGAAATACCAAGGTAAACTCTTCCCCGCCGTAACGAAAAACTTTACCGCCTCCTGTTACTTTTCGCAGCGCATTGGCTACCAGACAAAGTACATCATCGCCCGTGTCATGTCCATACGTGTCATTGAATTTTTTAAAATAGTCGATGTCCACCATGGCAATCGTATACTCGCCTCTAAGTTTCATAAGCTCTTCCTTAAGGGCACGGCGGGCCGGCAGTCCTGTCAGTTCATCAAGATAAGCCATCGAATACGAATCTTGGATAACTACAATGATTAGTATGATAGCAGCAGCACTAAAAAAAACCGGTAGTGCCAGCGGCTCGGCTAGCCAATGCAGTCCACACATTGTACTTAGTAACACGGCAACAAATGCGCCATCCAATTTTCCCCGGCTTGTAAGCTGCCTAGTAAGCAGAAGTAAAAAAGCACCGCCATAAGCCGCCAATGCTATCTGAGGAAGAGAAGTTACCGCAGACAGCCCATCTGGCAAAAACCTAATGTTAAAAATATAGAACATGGTACTATCATTAGCAGCAATGGCCATTCCGATATAAAATACCTGAGCAAAAATAATTCCAAACCGCCCTAAACCCCAGGCATTAAAAATTCCTCGCTCATTTAGAAGCGAAAATAGCAAGATATTGAGCGGCAGCAGCGTAGATAAAACAGGATACAGCATGATAGGCAAAGTCGGATTCGCAGTATCTGCTGCCGCCACACTGAGGGCATATTGACAAATAACCAATACACCAGTAATAAAAAAGACTCGGCTGCGGTTAAACCACCAGCCCAGAATCATTCCAACACCATATATAGCATACACTAGGTTATCAATCATCAAAAACCATTCATTACCGGCAGGCAGTCGAAAATAAGCAAAAAGGACTAAGGCCAACACCCCAAACGGAATGCTGATAAATGCCGACATAATGTTAGCCATTGCTGTTGCTGCAACCCTTTCCCTCAGTTAATCCTTGTGTATTAAATCAATATCATTATAGCAATTTCGACATATTATGTCATTACTTTATCCGCACACTGGTTCCGCCTGTTAAGATACTCTCCTCAACTGCTAGCTCAGCCAACCTTCTGCCAAGATGCCATCCTACGCCAATGATGCTTTCAATATGTAAAAAATACTCGATCGACGGATCATACAAGATGGTGGCGTTAGCCGCGACTTCTTCGTCGCCTTCCCAAACAACCACACATAAAGGAATCTTAGGAAACACCTGAAAAATAGCCGAAGCATCTCCAAAACCCGCCGGTCTTCCCCCAAGCCGGGCGGCGCATGCTAGCAGCAATGCCGGACGGTGACCAAAAGCCTTAATCAGACTTTGAATCGGGGTTTGACGGAATGCGGGGTAAAACAGCAGGCCTCCATTCGGTATTTCTTTTAAACTTACCCACTTATTGGCCACATCAGCCTTGGACTGAAAAAAGGACAGATAATGCAACATCAATATAGCCGCTTCCAGTTCGGGTGGTTTCCCGTCTGTTTGCCTGCCAATGCTTTCATGTTTCAGATCTACAATGTATTTATCATTAAGAAAAGGTACGATAAACTGCTGTACTTCCGGCAAGTATTGTACATTCATGTATTTGGAGACTTCTAACGGATCCTTTTGTTTCAAATCTTGCCAGCCTTTATTATAGGCAATCTGGTAGTTTGTAGCCATTCCAATCCCTCCCATGTAAACTAATTATAAAGCATTATTACCAAAACTTCTAAGAAATTTCTAAAAATATCAGATTATACTTATATTATAAACTATATTTTTCCCTTTTTGAGCCATACACGCTCTTCCCCTACAGCGTGAATCAAACGAAAAATCCGTAGGCCTAACAAAAGTCTACGGATTTTTCATTTGATTTTTGAAATATTTATCTAATAAGCATTTTGTCTGGCGTAACATCTGTTCCAACTGACTTCCTGCCATACTTATTTGTCGAAAACCAGTGTGAAGCTCCTGCCAAGTAAGCGGTCGCTGCTGTTCCAGCATGGTTAGCGACGGAAAACAAAGATCCAAATGATTCCAGGCTTTTTTAATAATTATATAACTGAGAAGAGAACTGCCTGCCATATAGATCAATCCACCAGCCAACCGGAGCAGCAACCAAGGGAAAATGGTTTGATTTGTCTGCCCCACAGTAAGTCCGGCAACATACCAGCAATAGGACTGCAAACCGCCGGCGACGAGTAAAGCCACTGCCATAATTAGCAGGCCAGTATTTAGGAAAATCAGCGCCAGCCAACTATACTGATAGCTTTGCTGATCAAGTTCAATTTCTGAGAAGAAAATATAATAGCTTAACGCCAGAACCAGAAAGCCAAAAACGCCAAACACCGCTACATGCGAATGTGCCGAAGTTATATATGTCCCATGAATATACTTGTTCACAATGGGTATGGCCATAAGAAAGCCTAATAAGCCTGCCCCAAAGATATGATGACACATACTGCAGGCAATCATGACCATTACTATTTTCTCGCGTTGTCTCAATTCACGGAAATACTGGAGGTGTACGGTTCTGATTATCGCATATAGTAATAATAATGTTGGAACAACCTGGATGGTACTAAAAGCTCCACCTACCCATATCCAATAATAGGGACCACCCACCCAGTAGTAATGATGACCCGTAGCCAACGTTCCAGTTAATACCATAATCATAATATCCAAATATATGACATTTTCAATAGTGCTGCGCTGCATTCCTGGCAACGTCAGTACCATGGCAGCCAGCACACCTGTCCCGATAAGCTCTAGGCTCATCTCTTCCCAAAGATGCACCACCCAGAATTTATAAAACTCCTCGGCAACCGGATGTGCATACTGCAATAGATTAGGAAAAAAGAAAATAATCAGGGTGAAACTCCCGGCTAACATACTAACAAGGGTTGCCCGGCTTTTTGGCATTTTGGCGATCTGATAGGTTTTTATAAGATTATAAACCAAGAGACTGACAGAAACGGCAATCCCGACTTTAAGCGGCCTCAATGCTTCAAGATATTCAATTCCTTCATGAAATCCAAGCATCAGCGAGCCAAGTATTGTTAGGATAGTTATTACAAACACCCAGAAATTTACTTCCATGAGTTTTAGACTGTATATTTCCCTGCCAGCTTCACTGCCAAAGAAATAATAGACAATGCCTGTTATGCCAAATAGCGGCCACAAAATACTGATATTCAGGTGAAAAGCCCTTCCGTTAGCAAACGACACCGGGAAAGGAATGTCGAGAAACACGGTCTCCAAGGCGCCACCAATGGCCACAATACCTTGCAATCCAAAAAATAAAAAGGTAAGTAAGGCATATTTATAGCATAGCTTTTGCGACAATAACATCAATTAACTCCTTTATGGGGATTAAGGGGCCAATCAAATGTATGAATGGTACTTAAATACCTTAGATAAGCCACCATATCTGCTGCCTCTTGCTCGGTAAGCTGATCATGGCGTTTATGTTTAGCTCCAGTAAGTACCGGTCCTTGAACCAGATATTCTGCAAGTGCTTTATCACCGGTTTTGCTATAAATCCTGGTAAGGTCACCGCCTAGATATCCGCCATTGCCAAAAACAGTATGACACTCAATACAGGCTTTCTGTTGAAAGATTCTTTTTCCCTGTAGCGCATCAGGAGGAATGGGTTGCACAGAAACAGCATGGCGAACCGAGCTATAAACCAATAGACAAAACATGCCGATTACGCCTAGCAATATGCCCCAAAACATATAAGCTTTACTCATACATATCCCTCCCCCATATAGTATTGCCGCATTGTCAGCAAAGTAGCCTGCTGCTGCCAATTATGTCAAAGCCAGTTTAAATCTGAGCGGAATATCAAATACTACTCCTAGCAAACCGCTTACGCACACTGAATTAAGGAATATGACTATGCAAATTCTTATAACGGATGCTGAATGGTTGCTGTTACTGCTGCTTTTACCGATTTTTTTCGTACTCGTACTACTCTTATTTGCCAAATCCATTTCGCGCTATTTTTTGCAGCAAGTCACTGAAAAAGTTTTACCGAACCTTCTTACTAAAGAATATGATTTAAGCCTGGCTGAATTATATCCCTCTATAAAACGGTTTTCTGTCTTATATATGATTGAGCTGAGCTTGCGCGCGGAAACGGGGAAAATCATTGGCAGGCCACTCGGTTCGCCTAAAAATTTTCCCGGATTTGATAACCTTATGCTCACCCCCCGGCAAACTACGACATTTGCCCTGCCGGAAAACACCCGTATTGATATGAGTGTAACTCTTGGCCCCAAGGCAGAAAAACCTTTAACCATAAAAATTCCGTTAATGATTGGCGGGATGGCTTATGGGTTGGCCCTCAGCGAAGAAGCTAAGCTGGCCTTGGCCAGAGCATCCAAAATCCTGCAAACCGCCACCAACTCGGGAGAAGGTCCGTTTCTTCCTGAAGAAGCACTGCTTGCCGACAAATTCATCCTCCAAATTTGCCGCTGGTCATGGGGAGCTAGAACCGATCAGGAAATTGCTGCTGCCGATATGTTAGAAGTGCAAATGGGACAAGGGGCCGATGTCGGAACCGCACGCATCGAAGCTGCCGAATTTGAAGGCAGAGCCCGCGTTCTTGCTGGTTTAGCTCCGGGAGAACCAGCTATTGCCCTGCCTGCACCGCCGGGAGTTCATACACCGGAAGATTGGCCGGAATTTATGAATAAATTACGGCAAAGGGCTAACGGTATTCCCATTGGCCTGAAACTTATGGCCACCGACCGCCTTGAAGAAGAATTAGCGGTTGCCGTTAAATTAGGTTTTGACGTCATCGTGCTTGACGGTTCTGGCGGCGGGTCGCACGCAACAGCACCTATTAAGCAAGATGATTTTGGGTTACCCATCATTTACGCATTAGTGCGCGCCAAACGGTTCTTACAAGACACGCAGATTAGCTTAGTCGTGTCAGGTGGTTTTTTTACACCAGGCCATTGCCTCAAAGCTCTGGCTTTAGGAGCTGATGCCATTTATTTGGGCACCATTCCCCTTTTAGCTCTCGCCCACAATCAACTCCCAAAAGTAGTCCCCTGGGAACCACCCACCACCTTGGTATATTATAATTCCCCGGCCAAAACCCGACTGAATATCGGCCAGGCTGCTACCAGTGTTGCCAATGTACTCACATCGATGGTTTTGGAAATGGAAGAGACCATGCGCGCCTTAGGAAAAACCTCTCTAAAAGAATTCAACTATGATGATTTTGTTGCTTTGGATTCCATCACCGCAGAGCTTACAGGAGTGAAAGAAATGCGTAAAAGTAGTAACACCCCGTTGATTAGGAATTGACCCTATGCCTATGCTCATCGGTGCTTGCCCGTTGTTGTTGCTGCTATTGCTTCTATTGGCTGTTATGCTGATCGTTCTAGTGTTATTGGCTAAGCCAATCACGCGTTATATTATAAACCGTGCCGCTGACGACGTTATATCAAAACTATTTGCTGAAACCTATGACCAGAATATTGCCGAACTCTATCCCTCACTAAAACGCCTTTCCATCTTATATCTAATCGAAATGAGTTTACGGGCTGAAACAGGTAAGATTATCGAAAGACCGTTAGGCTCACCGAAGCAGTTTTTGGGCTATGATAACCTGATGTTCTCCCCTCGGCAAATGACGAGATTTTCTTTACCGGAAAATACTAAAATAGATATGAGTGTTACGATTGGCCCGAAGGCAGCCAAACCACTGACAATACAAATTCCCTTGCTGATTGCCGGTATGGCTTACGGCACAGCACTTAGTGAAGAGGCCAAGTTAGCCTTGGCCAAAGCCTCAAAGACTCTGCAAACAGCGACAAACTCAGGCGAAGGGCCTTTTCTCCCTGAAGAAGCAGAAGCAGCCGGGAAATTTATCTTACAAATTTGCCGCTGGCCATGGGGTGCTAGAACCGATGAACAAATTTCCTCAGCACACATGCTTGAAGTACAAATGGGGCAAGGCGGCAGCATAGGAGCCATTCGTACAGAAGCAAGAGAAATAGAGGGCAGAGCCCGCATCCTTGCTGGTTTGGCTCCCGGCGAACCAGCACTCCCGCTCCCAGGACCTCCCGGACTTGAGCGGCCGGAAGATTGGCCAATATTTATGCAAACATTGCGTCAAAGAGCCAAAGGTATTCCCATAGCTCTTAAAATCATGGCCACAGATAAACTGGAAGAAGATTTAGAACTTGCCGTAGCTTTAGGTTTTGATGCCATAGTGATTAATGGTGCCGAAGGCGGGTCTCATGCAGCCATTCCTACTAAACTGGATGATTTGGGACTGCCTAGTTTGTGCACAGTGGTTCGTGCCAAACAATTTTTGGCAAATACTCAGATAAGTTTAATCGTATCTGGCGGCTATTTTACTCCCGGTCAATGTCTCAAAGCCTTAGCACTCGGGGCAGACGCCGTTGCCTTGGGCACTGTTCCGCTGTTTGCCCTGACACACAATCAAATCATCAAAGCGACTCCCTGGCAACCTCCTACCACATTGGTATATTACAACTCTCCGGCCAAAACCCAGCTTAACATTGACCAAGCAGCTATCAGTGTCGCCAATGTGCTGACATCCATGACCTTGGAAATGGAAGAAGCGATGCGAGCCTTAGGAAAGCGCTCTCTAACAGAACTTACTCCTGATGACCTTATTGCATTGGATGCCATTACTGCCACAGTTACCGGCGTAAAACAAGCATCTGGCATCAAAAATCCGTAGGCCAAAAGGTCTACGGATTTTTATGCCGATAACCACAATATTATTTTTTACTTAGCTTTTAGCCTATAGGCTAAATATAATCCCAGTAACCAAACTGGCGCAACATACAGCGAGTAGCGCATATCAGGCATAGCAGCCATAATAACGACAACTAACACTAAAAAAGCTAGAGCAAGATAAGACGCCAGCGGATAAAACGGCATTTTAAACAAAATGGGTTCATGGGTTTGTTGCCTTTGTTTACGGAATTTTAGCTGCACAATCAATATTGCCGACCAGTTAATAATAATCGAGATCGTGGCCAAGGCCATAAAATATAAGAAAACCTTTTCCGGATTTAAATAACTGATTAATACTACAATTAAAGTAAACGCCGATGAAACCAATGTTGCATTTACTGGTGCGCCTGCCGCATTAAGCTTGCCCAAAAACTTTGGAGCATTTCCTTGCTTGGCAAGGCCGTACAACATTCGGCCATTGCTATATAAGGCACTGTTATATGCTGATAAAGCGGCAGTAAGCACGACAAAATTCAGCAAGTGAGCCGCCGCCGGGATACCTACATGCGAAAATATCTGAACAAACGGACTGCCGGTTGTCTCAATTTCATTCCAGGGAAAGATGGCTAAAATAACAGTCATAGCCCCTACATAAAATAGCAAAATCCTCCATACCACCTGATTAATAGCTTTGGGAATAGTTTTTTCAGGATTTTCCGCCTCACCGGCAGTAATCCCCACAAGCTCTACCCCGCCAAACGAAAACATTACCAATACCAGTGACGTAATTACCCCATAAACACCTTGCGGAAAAAAGCCGCCATGAGTCCATAAATTACTAATACCTACAGGCTGTCCACCATTACCGATGCCAAAAACAATCATGCCTGCCCCAAAAACAATCATGCCGATAATGGCCAGCACCTTGATAATAGCAAACCAAAACTCAAATTCACCATAAGCTTTTACATTTATGACATTAATCAAGGTAACGACAACCAGACACACTAGCGCCGTGATCCAGGTGGGAATATCAGGAAACCAATAATTAATATACGTGCCGATAACCGAAAGTTCGGCCATACCAACAACCACATAATTAAACCAATAATTCCAGCCCGAAATAAATCCCGGAAGTTCACCCCAATATTGATAGGCATACTGACTAAATGAACCAGATACTGGATGAGCTACCGACATTTCTCCCAACGCCCGCATGATAAAAAAGATCACAATCCCGCCAATCAGATAAGATAAGGTAATTGCCGGACCGGCCATTTTCACCACAGTTGCTGAACCGTAAAACAGCCCAGTACCAATAGCGCCTCCTAGGGCAATCATCTGAATATGCCGATTCTTAAGACCGCGCCGAATTTGTTGTTCCTCAATACTTTTGTTCATAACATTCTTCCTTTCTACTCGCCTTTACTTCGGGCTTCTCACATTTCTTACATCCTACAATGAAAAAACCATACTACGACCATATTATTATATCTCAATTTGCCCAACATTCCCATTGGAATTTTAATAAAATAACAAGTATACTTCATCTATTTTTCTGTGAAACTAGGTAACAGTGCTGCTAAACAGCATGTCTTCAGGCCTTTTAAACATCCCAAGCCTATACTGTATCCAGGCGTAAAGGTATTTTTTATTAGGAGAAAACAACAATGAGAATTACGATCTGCCAAAGTCTAATCGAAACATTCCAGGAAGCACTAACCCCGCAGTTAGCGGTGTTATTACTGTTGACAGGCCTTTATTCTCTCATCTTCTGTCTCAAAGACGCCCGCAGCAAAAATCACATACATGCGGAAAAAGCCGCCCGCATCGGAGGATGGCTCTACCTAGCTTTGGCGGCAGCAATATTGATAAGCAATTTATTCTTCTAACGCCTCAGATTGGTTCCTTTAATTCTTACTTTAATTGTAACATCGGCCTCAACCGTCGGAAATATCTCATCTTCCCAACGATCTTTGACCTGCTCCCAATAATCCGGATTTTTACGATAGATAAGACTTCCAAAACCAGTAACATCAGCCCTAACATCCTGTGCCTTTTTCAACGCAGCATATGCCTGCCGGGTAAGCTCTTCCTCCGCAGCCTGCGCTATTACTTTAACAGCTTCATCACTATATGGCTCCTCCTGCATAGGCACACTTTCGGCAATCCTGCAGGTAAAATCACCGGTAAGAATAAAGCGAACGGTATCGCCAAAAAACACTGGTTTTAATTTAACTTTAGACTCCGTAATTTCCACCACTACCAGCGTATCCGGCTTGTCAGGATGAGCGACCAACACCAAGCCTTGTTTTAATAGATTTATCCAAATTTTTCCTCCTGTGGTTTCATATTCATTGGCTATCCCCACCATCCGACCTTGACTATTAAATAACGCACTGCCGACAGCTTTTAACTGCCCTTTTTCCTGATAAAGTATCGGAGCAGAAAAACTCTTTTTGCCGTAAACCGCCTTTGAAAGAAACCCAAGCTCATTTTTGATAGTAATCGTTGGATTTTTTTGAGAACTAGCCGTCAGTCTCGCTAAAATTTGACTGTTAATCTCATCGGTTTCTGGCTTACGTTTAAAAAAATCCTCAGCCCGTCCTTTAGTGACAAACAGTTTAGTCCGGCGGCGAATTTCCGATTCTCGGATAAAAAAATCAAATATTTCCTTAATACCTTCGCGTGCCACTTCTTCACTGATCAGCAGAATCTCCATATCTTCTGCAAACATGGTTAAATCAGACTGAGCATTTATCGCCCAGCTCATTGCCAGGAAGGATTCTCCCTCTGCCGATAATACAATATTTTTTTCGGGCTGCGTACCTGGTGTTTCGCTAGAACCAGAACTGGACTTGAACTTACGCAACTCGTAACTCAAACGGTAGCGGCGAGCACCTGTCTGCTGAAATGCTTGCTCAATATCATAAGTACCATCCCCGCTGTCTGGAGTAACGTGATCAACGGCTGCTCCTATGATATAACCTCTTTGTTCAATTTCCTTCTGATCCCAGCAGCCGCTTGTGATTAGGAGGACGATACATAACGCTGCCGCTGCCAACAATCTTATGTGCACCATTATGATCCTCCCAAATTTCGTACCTTAGCAATAAGAAGCAATACAGGCAAAATGCCTAACCCCCAAATAATAGTAGCAGTATTATTTAATTGATAAAACAAGTTAATTTGTTCGTAGTCACTAGGAAACATGGCAATAAAGTAAAAAACTGGTACCAATAAAACAATAAAAGGCCTACTATACTCGCACCTCATGAGCTTAGAACATGCAAAAGCTGTAAAATACAGAAAATTCGTCAGTGATGTAAAATAAATAGCCATCCACAAGATTAACAGGTAGCCTTCAATTCGCTCAATAAAGGTATCTGGAATGTCTACTTCCCGATACGCCATAATCGTAGGAAATCTTGTGGAAATTATCTCCTGAGCCCCTAAAATTCCTTGAACAATAACGGTTATACCGGTATAAATAATCAGCAAAGTAACAATACTGGATAACCCAGTCTTCAGAGCCTGGTTCTGTCGGGTAAGAAACGGAAATATCAGCCCGGTTATGAGTTCTGGCCCAGAATATGTAAACCAACTAGGTAGTATCCCCTTCACCACCGGCATAATTCCTTTCGCTAAAAAAGGCTCAAAGTTGCGAAAGTCAATCTGCAAAACCCCGAGCAAAACAAAAAAAACAAAAAGCGGGCCGACACTAAAGATGATAAATTGCTGCATGCGAATAAGGGGCGCCAGACCGTATTGTCCCGCATAAGCTGCAAGAACCAAATAGATAAAAAATAAGTACGGCGGAGTCACATCGAACATAAACAGAATGATTGCATCGGAAAATGCCCGTAACGCAGTAGACCCCACCAAGGCTAACAGCAGTATATAATACACATTTACCAATTGGCCAGCTATCGGTCCTAGCAGTAAGCGATGGTACTCTAGGGCAGTAGATTCAGGAAAGCGCTGGCTTAGACGCAAGGCACACCAAAATGAGAAACCCATGACCAAGCCACCAAACATCACAGACAGCCACATATCCTCGCGGGCCATAGCAGCCACTGAACGAGGCAATATCAGTACTCCAGCGCCAAAAGCAGTATTGACATAAAGAACAAAAGCTTGCAGCAAAGAAATATGTTTCTGAATATACATCTTATCACGGCCTATCACTAGCTTATTTACGTTTTTTGCTGTCAACCGGTTCCGGGTAAGCTGGCCTTGTTTTCATAGCTACCGTCGGTGCTACAATGATGGAATCTTTCAAGTCGGTTAACCGAGCGCTATTTTTAGGTGTTAAAGGTGCCAAATAAGGCTCACCAAAACTTTCTAAAATACTAAGATGAATAACAATGGCCACGATCCCCATGACAATGCCAAACATACCAAAAACGGAAGCCGCAAGTATGAGCGGCACCCTAAAGAAGCGCAGGGGCAGTGATATCCGGTAATTTCCAAATGTAAATGAAACAATGGCAGTAAAAGAAATAATAACTACCATGGGAGCACTGACTAAACCGGCTCGTACGGCAGCATCACCTACAACCAGACCACCCACAATGGACACTGCCGGTCCGATGGTCCTAGGCATTCTTACACCGGCCTCCTGGAGAGTCTCCAAAAAAAATTCCATAATCAGCGCTTCCATAAACGCAGGGAAAGGCACGCCTAGACGGGAGGTGGCAATGGTAACCGTCAGCGGCGTAGGAATTAATCCGGGATGAAAAGTTGTAATCGCAACATACAACGCCGGAGTAACCATGGCAAATAAAGCAGAGACATACCGCGTGATTCTAACCACTGAACTAACAATCCAGTTTTCGTAATAATCATCGCCTGCCTGCATAAAATCCGAAAAAGTGGCTGGTGCCAATAAAGCAAACGGAGTCCCGTCCACCAAAATAGCGAATTTTCCATCCGTCATACCGGCGATAATCTTATCCGGGCGCTCGGTAGCAAAAATGGTGGGAAACGGAGAAAACGGATGATCGGAAATTAACCCTGCAATCATGGCTTCGCTGCCGACAATATCAATCTTTATCTTTTTTAATCGCTGCTCAGCCTGATACACATGCTTAGGGTTAGCTATCCCGCGAAAATAAGCCAAAGCAACTTTTACGTCACTCCGAACACCAATAGCCATGATCTTAACAATAAAATTAGGATTAACCAGGCGCCGTCGCAACAATGTGATATTTATGCTTAAATCTTCCGTAAAAGCGTCCTGCGGGCCCCAAATCGTAGGTTCACTTTCCGGTCTAGACACTGACCGTACTTCTAGCTTGCGGGTAGTAATAATTAGGGCAGCAGCATAATTGTCAACAAATAATACTGTCTCGCCAGAAAGCATCCGTTCTATTACTACACGCATTTCTTGGGTATATTCAACCGCTGATGCCGTAAGCGCACCCTGAACGCAGGCAAAGACCTGCTCAGGCCCAGAGCATTCTTCGCCTAAAGACGGAGATACCAATGGCTTGAGGATTGCCTGATCAATTGTTTCTTTATCAATCATTCCCTCTACAAACACGATGGCTGCTTTTAGCCCAAATGCAGTAATCACAAACTCTCTGATATGGATATCACTGCTCGGATTAACTATATCCCGAATGTGATTAAGATTCATATCGATATGGGTAACAAGCGGGTAGCTTTCTGGAAATCGATATGAATCACGCAGGCTGTTAACGATGACCTGTGAATCAGACTCAATGTCCTGAGCATGATTAATCAACGACCGTAAATTCCGCAGTTTACATTGAATACTGGAAAGCAAACTCTCATGATTTTCGCGTTGTTGCTTCATATATCTCCCTATACTAGCGTTTTCCCATAATTAATATAACCAGAATATCCTGCTTGGATACTTGGGCACAAATTAATATATCCTGAAGCTGGGTATAGGGTATGTGCACAGGTAAATAAAAAACCGTAGAACGACTCTACGGTTTTTCTGTAAAAAATCCATACCCAAAACAGTATAGATGCTGTTTTACCTATCTAATAAAATTAGTCATTTTTTTCGGTTCAGGAGCAACAGGAGGTACTAACGGTTTGCCAGCAGCCAGAACCTTTAATAGCCAGGCCATATTTTTACCTAAAACCCGCATAATTTGGTTGCCCTCTTCGTCTTGCTGCGCCTCTCCAGGTTTAAGACCATGAGTGACGTTCCAGTAGTTGGTAGACGGTATGATCATCTCAGAATATGTAATATAGTGGTTCAGTGAATCAAACGTTGAAACCCCGCCTGACCGTCTTACAGCCACTACGGTTGCACCGACTTTATGCCGGAACATCGAATTATTAACAGAGGCGACAAAGAAGGCTCTATCTAAAAACGATTTCATCGTTCCTGCAATACCGGAAAAATACACCGGCGATCCCAATACGATTCCGTCAGCTTCTTTCATTTTCTGAATCCAGTCATTTACCTCATCATCGCCAATAACACAGCGTTCATTCAGATTTTTGGCACAGCCCATACAGGCAGTACAGCCTCTGATGGCTTTGTTGCCAACATGAATGAGTTCAAATTCTATTCCCTCTTCCTTTAGCGCTTCACCAACAACCGTAAGCGCATGACAGGTATTACCGTCTTTACGGGGACTTCCATTAAAAGCAATAACTTTCATAGTTACCCTCCCTACAATTATTTTTGTCCAACAGAATGTTTCTTGTCAGTACCATTATATCTCGTAAAACGTATCTATACAAGAATACGTCCTCTACATTCCTAACTTCTACCTTATTTAAAAGCAGTATATTCCGAAAATCGGCTTATTTCACTAGACATATAAATACCGCCCCATCCAGTTTGGACAAAGGCGGCTACAAAGACTTTTAATGAGTGGTGGTGCTCTTGGAAGCTGACTCCTGTACTGCTCTTGACAACTGATTATCAGGCGAATCGTAAGGATTTACCCAATTCTTTTGAATCATATAGTTCATTATAGTTTCATGCCCTGTTAGACTTTGCGTACAATAACCGGTTAAAAACGCACGAACCTCTGGAGTAGTCGCCGCTAACGCTGCCGAAAAATAAGCTTGGGCATTGGCAGCAGCTCCGTTTGCAGCGTTATAGGCTATAGTTTTGTCTGCCGATTCACCAGTTGATTCAGAAAACAAAGTCCCCATTAATGAAGTCATTTAATTTACCCCCTGACTTACCTGAGTCTGTGATTCGTAATTGGCACTAACAGCAGTAATCTTGTTTTCCTCCACAAATTGCTGCAATCCCGCAATTCTAGCTTGTGTAGCAGTAATGCCAGCTTGGATGATTGTCTTTAATTGCTCGTCTGATATTGCCATCAAGCTAGTCTGAGCTACCGTCAGAGTATTTGACTCCATTTCTAAAAGTTTAGCTAATGACAAGACTTCTACTGGAGTTAATTGACGCAAGGTAATTCCCCTTTCTATATGACTTGCTTGTCTCCTAACATAGGATTCGCAAAATCACCAATAAATATAGCAAAAAAATAACTCCAGTTTTCGGGAATTAACGGGTACTCCCCAATAGGCAGACAGGGTCAATCTGAGTAATAAAGCAAAGACTTCAACGGCTACCTCTCTATAGCAAGCTCTTCTCGATACTCCGCCACCCTTTTACCGTGTAGCCCATGATACAAGAGGGCACAGATAACTACAACAATAGCCATACTTACATACAATCCACGGAAACCGGTTATTGGCAGCAAGAAGCCAAGCATGAATGGACCAATTCCTATACCGCCATCAATAAATATAAAAAAGGTAGAAGTAGCCAAGCCTAAGCGCTGTCGCGGTGATACCTTAATAGCAATGGCTTGTCCACTAGACACAAATGTGCCATAGCCAAAGCCTACAAATATTCCTGCCAATAACAGAATCCAGCCTTGATCCGCCAAACTAATAAGAACCAAACCAATGGCAAATAACAGAAATGTCGGGTACATGACGAAATTTTCCCCTTTTTGGTCAAACCAGCGACCTGTTACCGGCCGGGCAACTAAAGTAGCGGTCGCGTAAACAATAAAGAAAAAGCTCCCAGCATCGATTAAATTGATTTCTCTGGCATAAGCAGCCATGAAGCTTAAAATACTTGAATAGCTCAGACCGATAAATAAACTAACAATCGAAATCGGGATTGCATTAACTTCGAAGAAGTTTGCCAGTACAAACCCTCGTAAATTATTAGTTTGCTCTTTAGTTATCTCTGGTTCAGGTACCTTGAAAAATACCATCGTAAATAAGCAGATACTTAGTAAAATGATAACTAAGATCAGGATTAGGTTAAAGCTTCCTTGTTTAATGAGAAACATACCTAAAAAAGGGCCAATGGCGGAAGCTAAGGCCGTACTCATAGCAAAATAGCCAATGCCCTCGCCCCGCCGCTCAGGGGGAATAATGCTGGCAGCAATGGTTCCCGTTGCCGTGGATGCGATGCCAAATCCCACCCCGTGAAAAAACCGAATAGCCGTAAGGAATACCAGACTGCTTATACCAAAGTAAAGTAAGGTTATACCTAAAAAAAGAACCAAACCAATATAAAGTGTCCTTTTCCTACCAACTTGGTCTATGGCCCTTCCAGTGAAGACACGTGCCACCAGTGTCCCCAATATAAAAATGCCGGACGCCAGTCCAGCTTCACTTGGTGAGGCATGTAAATAATCCATAGCATGGGTTGCTATCGTTACCATCAGCAAATAAAACGCTAAGTACATAAATAAATTGGTCATTGAATCAATCAAAAAGTCTCGAGTCCATAATTTGGGTTTATTCAACATTACCACCTATTTTCATTAGATTATCTCGTACTTTAGGGAGAATTTCAAAAGCTGCTCTTTGTTTTTCTTCAGGAATATCTGCTAGTACATCACTCTCTAATTTATCAATTAGCTTACAGCATACTTTGTAAATTTCCTCACCGGCTTCTGTCAACGTTATCATTTTTTCCCGCCTGTCGGCGCTAGGAATTTGCCGCACAATGCCTTTCTCTTCTAGGCTCTGAACCGTTCTTGTCATTACTGGTTTTCTTACATTCGCATAAGTAGAAATATCTACAAGTGTCGCAGATCCATAATCTTTTAGGTAACAAATAACTGTCCATTTAGCATACGAAATGCCAAAGGCCCCAAGAATTTCATTTATCTTATAAATAACGGCTCTGCTTAGTAATATGCAGCGACGAAAAAAGCCTTGCAAGGGATTTCCCCCCTCCTTAAAAATAATTACCTTAGGTAACTATCGCAGAATTAAATTTTACCTCTTTTATTTGAAATGTCAAGGAAAATAAGCAGTGCTTATATATTTAAATTTGAAACATATAGTTAACAACCTAATATGTTATTTGTTTCCAAAAACACTGTACCGTCCCCTGTCCCTTCCACGACTTACAGAGGTATTTTTTACACAACTCACGCCAAAATTCACGGCTAAAACAAAAAAAAGAGTTCTAGCAATAAGCTAGAACCCTTAATTTTGGTGCGCCCGGAGGGACTCGAACCCCCGCAAGACGCGGTTTAGGAAACCACCGCTCTATCCACCTGAGCTACGGACGCATGTAAAAATCTTTAGCTTTTATTTCACACTAAGCCATACTTCTACCTGATTATAATACTCTATTTCGACTAAAAAATCAACTTTTTAACCACCAATGGAAACTGAAACAAATTCAAAATGGCACCTACCGTGATGTCAGAAGCACGTAGGATAGGTAGCATAGCACCAATTAAGATGATAGCTAGTATATCACGTTGTATAACTCAGTGTCAATTGTAAGTTAATAGAAAATTATTTATATAAATTTTACTTTTTAATGTGAACTATGTAAACTCTAATGTAACAGTATGGGATTGCTACCTTGTCATTTAGTGCTTTGATATACTGCTTACTTCGATTGGCTCACACTACGTCATATCCTGCCTGCTTAAGCGCCTGAATCGCACCATCTAAATCTTTGGCTTTGACCAACATGTAATCGGTATTGTATGTAGAAATAGCAAAAATGCTTATTCCTGCTTTAGCCAGGATTGTGGCTACTACCGACAATATGCCCACAAGGCTAAAGTCTAGTATTCCTACAATTTTTAGTGCCCGCCACCCTCTTTCACACATCACATCTTCCGGAATAACTGCCTCAGAACAGACAATAGAAAGCTCTTCCGTGGTTTTAGTAATAGAAAAGAACTCACCTTGGTAAGCCCATTGCGGTATACGTTGGCCTGCCTGCAACCGACAAACACCAAGGGGTTCAGCTAAAACTTCAAACGTCAAATTCTTCTCAGTCATTATTTTCCTCCCTAACTCATAGTGTATAGCACAATC
>NZ_JBYKYF010000281.1:0-4115 GCF_057736855.1 Sporomusa sp. | reverse complement strand
GTCGTTACTGTTAGCCCAGCTTCCCGCAATAGCCGGACAAATTCAACAATGACCTGTTTCATTGTTTGAGCAAATATGGCAGTTTGCCAACAACAAGTTCGCGGTCTTTTGTATATTTAAGCAACGCAGCAAGTGTAGCACGAACTGCCTCTGCCGTTAACTCACCGCCTAGCATATGCATCGATAATACCCAATCAATACTCTCTGTTACGCTGGGCGGTTTTTTGAGCGGCTGTTTACGAATATTTTGAACAAATTCAACCAGCTTGCCGGCAAATTTTCGGTCAATGTGCGGGACATTTAACTCAATAATCGCCATTTCGCGCTCAAAATCAGGATAGTCAATATGAAAATGCAGACACCGGCGGCGCAGGGCATCTCCTAATTCCCGGGTGCTATTAGAAGTCAGCACAACATATGGCCGGGTAACAGCAGTTATGGTCCCCAATTCGGGAATGGTTACCTGCCAATCGGATAACGCCTCCAATAAGAAGCTCTCGAACTCCTGGTCGCTTTTATCAATCTCATCGATTAGGAGAACTACCGGTTCAGTACTGGTAAGCGCCGTTAACAGCGGACGTTTAAGCAAAAATTCTTGGTCAAATATTTGTTGCCGCCCTTTTTCCCAACCACTTTGCGCCAACGCTTCGATTTGGATGTATAACAGTTGTTTTTGATAATTCCACTCATATAACGCCTTGCTTTCATCCAGACCTTCATAGCATTGCAGCCGGATAAGCCGTCGGTTGCGAAGGCGAGACCAAGCCTTTGCCAATTCGGTTTTGCCAACACCAGCCGGCCCCTCTAAGAGCAGCGGCTTTTCCAGATTTTCAGCCAAATACATAGTTGCCGCTAAATTATCATCAGCCAGATAGCCGTTTTCAGCTAATCCAGCTTTCAGTTTTTCAATTGCTTCCATCATGACCAACTCCATCAACTGAGTATTGAACCAATCCATCTTTAAATACTTTTACAACATTTCTTATACACGTGATATCTGAAAGCGGATTGCCGGCCAATACCAGCAAATCTGCCCGTTTACCTATTTGCAGTGTCCCAACTTCTGCATCAAGACCAATGGCCTGAGACGCTAAACTGGTAGCAGCCTGAAGTGCGGCAGATGGTGGTAAACCACACTCAGTCAATAGGCATATTTCCCGCCATATATCACCATGCTCTACGCCAAGAGCTCCGGCATCCGTTCCAGCAACGATTTTAGCGCCTGACTGATAGCCCCTTGCAACCATCGCCTTATGCCGCAAATAAACTGCCTCAACGCCTTTTGGCGGCATCGTCTTGGTCTGATGGGTCCGACCATAATCCAACATTCGCTCAAACGGTGTTAAGGTAGGTATCCAATATACCGCACTTGCAGCGATGAGATCGGCAGTGGCTTCATCTATGAGTGCTCCATGCTCGATAGTTGTCACCCCGACAGTCAGCGCCTGACGCACACCGGATATACCATTGGCATGTACGGCAACCCTTTTTTTTAAATGCCGAGCTTCATTGACTGCCGCCTTCGCTTCAGTCGGTGACAGTTCTACAACGCCGGCATCTTGACGATGAAAATTGACGCTGCCTGTCATCATAATTTTTATGCAGTCGGCACCACCTTTAACCTGTTCCCGCACTGCCTTGACCATTTCTTCCGGTCCGTCAGCTTCCCGTCCACCTGCATAGTGGAAATGTCCGCCAGTTATTGAAATAGCTTGTCCAGCAGTAAGCACCCTGGGGCCGGCAATAATTCCCTGATGTATCGCCTTTTTTAAGAATGTGTTTATTCCATAGGGGCCGCCTAAATCACGGACGGTTGTTACCCCCTGACAAAGGGTTTTTCGCAGGTTATTCACTGCCCTGAGCAGTGTCGTATCCTTATCCTCCTGCCAACGCAGCGTGCGTGTTTTTGCGTCAGAAATACCTTCCAAAAAGAGATGAACATGCGGGTCAATAAGACCTGGCATAACAACGTACTGCGAATAATCAGCTGCTGCCGCCACACAGTCAGCAGCAAAATCATCGGCTTTCCCAATACCCACAATGCGTCCTTGATCAATAGCTAAGTAACAGGCCTCTTGGGGAGGATTGCCTGTTCCGTCTATCAACAGACCAATCTTTAACAAGTTCATGTTCGTCCTTCTTTCTTACCCTCAGCACCAATAGTTGTTGCTATGAATGGTTCAATAAAGAATGTATTTTCAAAGTATTCTTCATTTAAAGATTAAGTCCCTGCCATAGGTATTGATTTTCAGTAAAATTCTTGACATTATATTCATGGACGATTATAATTACAACTGTAATTATAATTCAATATATGGGGATATAGCTCAGCTGGGAGAGCGCTTGAATGGCATTCAAGAGGCCAGCGGTTCGATCCCGCTTATCTCCACCATAGCTAAGAAGAATTAACGGTTTGGTTAATTCTTCTTGTTTTTTTATTGTACTCTTTACCTTGACTGATTTATAGATGTAAGCTAAACTAATAAAAAGGAGAGGAATATATTGATGGATTTATTACTTGAAACACTTTTAGACTGGGGATTTCCCGGTCTTTTAATTGCTGCGTTTACGGAATCCTTTATTTCACCAATATTACCTGACTTACTTCTCATCCCGTTAGCTTTAGCGAATACGCATTTTGCTATATATTATGGCTTAGCTGCTACTGTAGCCTCGATCTTAGGCGGTTTTATTGGCTATACTATCGGCTTAAAAATTGGCTTACCGGCTGCTCGTAAATTTATACCAGCATTATCCCCTATTCCCTACAAATTTGTTAGTATTACAGCCGGAGCACTAAAAATAAACATGACGGTTTTTTTAGTTATTTCCTTTTTAGGTCGTGGCAAACGGTTTTTATTGGAAGGTGTACTCATATATTATTTTGGTTCGCAGGCTGTAGAAATGTTTACCCATCACAAAGATGATTGGCTAATTATTTCACTCATATTGATTGCGGGTGCCGGCGCGGTGACTTATATTATGAGAAAAAATAAAAAGGTAGAGACAGTTATAAACAAATTATAAAACAACTGCCCGCAGCTAGATTCGCTGCGGGCAGTTGAATAAGAGGAGGTTTAGGCAAAACATAGTGTTTAGCTAGGCAAATAAATAACCCTGATACTGGTGTTTGATACGGTCCTTAAAGGGAAATGATAACTATATATGGTTTTTTTCTTACTTTTTGCTGACTATCCCATATTAACCCCCCATCGATCAGGGAACTCGGATACGTTGGATCAATTCCTCAGAGGATACAAACGCCTGAATCTACGTTTTGCTTTATCAAAATAAAAGGGAGAGTGCTATTTACATTTTGGATACAGCTTCAATTGGTACCGAGATTATTATTATCTTACTTCTTATTCTGGCTAATGGACTATTTGCTATGACCGAAATGTCCATTGTTTCTTCCCGCAAAAGCCGTTTGGAAAGTATGGCTGCAAACGGCAGTAAGGGTGCACAGGCTGCTATTAAACTGGCAGAAGACACTACACCATTATTATCTGCCGTACAGATTGGTATTACCCTTATTGGCATACTTACAGGCGCTTTTGGAGGAGCTAAACTATCCAGCTACCTTGCTATATCATTAAATGCTATTCCTTTTCTGCGCCCATACAGCGATGCTATCAGTTTTGCCATTGTCGTAGGAATTATTACCTTTTTATCACTCATTATCGGCGAATTGGTGCCAAAAAAACTGGCACTCAATAACCCCGAACCTATTGCAGCCGCTATAGCCAGACCCATGACAGCCTTTGTGCGCATTAACCGGCCTCTGGTTCATTTATTAAGCCTTTCGACAATGATGGTCATGAAACTGCTTGGAATCAAACCCCCTGAAGAACCGCCGGTAACAGAAGAAGAAGTCAGAGTACTGATTGGTCAGGGCGCTCAATATGGTGTTTTTGAAAAATCTGAGCGCGAAATGTTGGACAAAATTTTTATTTTGGGCGATATGCGTGTAGGTGCTCTTATGACACCCCGGACACAAATCAAATGGTTGGATCTTGAGGACAATGACCAGTACAACCTGCGGATCATCCGCAGTTCTAACCATTTATTCTTTCCGGTGGCCCGAGGCAGTTTGGATGATATTGTAGGAGTCGTTT
>NZ_JBYKYF010000280.1:0-4129 GCF_057736855.1 Sporomusa sp. | reverse complement strand
GGGTTTGTTTACTATTAAGCTAAAGACGCTGCCGTAGGTGGTCAAGCGGGAAATGTTTGCCGAAATAGTTGCCTGACTATCGACCGCAGCCGTAATGAGTTTGCCTGAAAAACGGCGAACAATAGCTTGACAGTAAGGGTCCGCAATATTGACAATAAGTGGGGTCTCAGTGCCAAGTAAGTCCAAAAACTTGGATTTGGCAGTAAGGTAGTTGGCAAAATTCCCATGAAAGTCCAGGTGTCGGCACATATATTGGTTAATATTCCTGCCGAAAAACAGACATGGGCGACACGATGCATATCAATACCTTGGGCCGATACTTCTAAGGCAGCATGGGTTACATGATTTTGTAGCATGTTTGCCAAGTAATGCTGAATGCTGACAGCGTCAGGTGTTGTCAAGATACTGGGGAATGAGTTTGTCCCGGTATTGACCCGGATAGTGCCGATCAAGCCGGCAGTAAGACCTGATTGAGTAAAAATATGCTCAAGCATGCAGGCGATAGTGGTTTTGCCATTAGAACCCGTTACGCCTACCAAGTATAATTTTTGTGACGGGTTATCATAAAACTGGGCTGCTAGCTGGGATAGTGCCAACCGGGCATTAGGAACAGTAAGTACAGGAATGGTAAGTGGTGGCAGCCTGTCAGGAGCATCACTTACAATTGCAAGGGCTCCCCGGTCAGCCGCTATTGAGGCAAAGGCGTTGCCATCCGTGCTTCGGCCGCAAATCGCCACAAAAATGAAGCCAGGCTGTACTTCGTCTGAGTGACAGGTGATTCCAGTGGCTTGCCTGATCCATTCATCAAAAGCCTGCATACCAGTTCCTCCTTATCAGCAAACACATGATACTCCAAGGTATTCACACTACTGGCAGGAGGTGAATGTTATCAAAAAAGTTCTTATTTTTTGGATGTTGCTGATTCTTGGCCTGGTATTTGTCAGCGGTTGTGGTCTCAGTCGCCCGGCGCCCAAGCCGGAAGCTTCGCTGATTGCCGATCAGGTAACAGTCGAAGGACAGGCAGTAGGCGGGATGTCGGTTGAAGCAGTCCGCAAGGTGCTTACTGATTTAGCTAAAGCTAAAGATGTACCGGCAGTAAACGCCGGGTTTGATTCAGTGACTGGCGAAATTTTCCCGGAACGTCCCGGCCAGCGCCTAAACGTGGCAGATACTTTAGAAAAACTGCTGGCTGCACCGGCTGGCAGTCAGGTTATGGCGGTGTATCAGCCATTTTTACCTGATATTACTCAAGATATGTTAGCTAGAAGCCAGCAACTGGGTAGTTATACAACGCCAATTTTGGACAAAACTTCTGGCCGTTTGACAAATATTCGGCTGACAGGCAAATTAATCAATAACTTGGTTATTGCCTCTGGGGAGGAGTTTTCGTTCAATAAGGCAACCGGCGAGCCTACCGCTGAACGGGGGTTTCAGCCGGCCATAATATTTAGCGACAATGGTCAGCAGCAAGCGCTTGGCGGTGGTATGTGCCAAGTATCATCTACGCTCTATAACGCCGTTTTGGCTGCAAATCTTAAGGTGATAGAACGACACCCCCATTCCCAGCCAGTCAATTATGTGCCGGCAGGAAAAGATGCCGCAACTTATACGGACAAAGATTTTCGGTTTATTAATAATACTCGTCGGCGGATAATTATCCGTGCTTTTGTTGATACCGGAGGATCTTGGTTAACCGTCGATTTGTTGGCATTGCCTGATGCATAACCTGAGGGTAATCTGACATACTAACAATGAGGTGGGAGCGCATGAAAAACAAAAAAATGAATACCGCACTCGTTGTTGCCGTTTTATTGGTATTTGCCGCGGGAGTCTACACACTACTCAAGCCTCCTGCCCAAAAACCTGTACCGGCACCAACTCCGCCGGCGCCTGCTGAACAGGCACCGGCCGAAAAACTGCCGGCTGCGCCGCAGCCGATTCCCGGCGTGCCGACATTTGATGTTTCCAAGTATCCCCAAGAACCAACCATCAGGGTATATATCGCGGAAAAAGGCACGATTGAGACCATGCCACTGGAAAAGTATGTAGAAGGGGTTATTGCTCAAGAGATGCAGCCCGATTGGCCAATGGAAGCCTTGGCTGCCCAGGCGATTGCATCCCGGACATTAACCATCAGTGCGATGGAGGCAGGTACGATAAAAAGACTGCATAATGCCGATGTCAGTACTTCCAAAGAAGAACTGCAGGCCTTTGCGCCACATAAAGTGAATGACCGTGTGCGACAAGCGGTAGCTAAGACGCGCGGTGAGGTACTGTTATATGCTGGCGGTCTTGTCAATGCAATCTATAGTTCCTGTAATGGTCAAATCGGTGCAACGCGAGAGGAAAGTTTCCCCAAGGAAATTCCTCATGAGACCCCTTATTTTCAGCCAGTTACCGACAATTGTTTTAAATATGCTCCGGAAAACATACAATCCTGGACAGTAAAAATTCCGGCTTCGCAAGTAGCGGCTGCTATTGGCTATACCGGCAATCCTGCCGACATTCGTATTCTGGAAAAAGGTCCTTCAGGACGAATTCTTTTCATTGGTGCTGGCAACAAAAAAATGTATGGCTCTGATTTTCGTCGGGCGATCGGCTATGACCGGCTTAAATCCACGCTGGTTACCGAAATGAGATATGAAAATGGCAACTTCATTTTTAAAGGATTAGGCTGGGGTAACGGTGTAGGGTTATGCCAATGGGGAGCTTATACGTTTGCTAAGGAAGGCAAACAAGCTGAAGATATTATCAGACACTATTATCCTGGAGCCGAAGTAAAAAAATTGTGGCAATGATGTAAGAATAGTGAATTTTTATTTGGATTCTGCATAAATTAATAACGCGAGGTAGTATGGCGGCTACCTCCCGGGGACAGCGCCGCTTGTCTGGTACGCACGGACAGGCGGCGCGATTTATTTTCCAGGTATTAGCAGGGTAAATGGTATTGATGTTGAATATTAAATGTAATAATCTTCTAGTAATGGGGGTGCCGTACCATTGGCAGAATATAAAGTTACCAAAGAATTTGCTGATGAATTAACGAGTTTTGTGTACAAGCAGACAGGGTATCATACCATTGTTTGTGACCAGAATGCCGTTATTATCGGGGATTCGGCCGGAACCAGAATAGGTATGACTCATCCTGGTGCGCAAAAGATTCTAAGGGGTGAAGCAGATGCCGTTTTTATTGAACCGGAGGACGTTGCCAAAAATCCTAATCTCAAAGAGGGGCAAAACTATCCCATTGAAATTGATGGCAAACGCATAGGTACTTTTGCTATTGCCGGTAAAAAGGAATATACCCAACCTATTGCTAAGGTAGTAGCGGCTTTGTCTAGCGCCAGGTTACAAGCCATTGTTGATGCTGAGCGGGTACGGCAGGTAGCAGACACTGTGTCCGAAAATGTCCAGCAAGCGGCAGCTGCTATAGAGCAAATGTCGGCTTCTTCGCAAGAAATGGCGGCAACCACCGACAGGGTAGCTAAAATTTCTGATGAAGCAGTAATAAAACTCAAAGAGACCAATAAAATTATTGACATGAGTCGCAGCATTGCTACGCAAACTAAGCTCTTAAGCCTAAATGCTTCTATTGAAGCGGCACGTGCCGGAATTCACGGGCGCGGTTTTGCGGTAGTGGCTCAAGAAATGCAAAAATTAGCTCAATCAAGCGCAGAGGCTACCGAAAATATTAATAAAATTCTTGGTGAAATTCAAACTTCTATTTCTTCTGTCATCCAAGGCATCAACCAGTCGGCTGCCGTTTCTGCGGAACAGGCTCGGGCTATGCAGGAAATTATTCATATGGTTGAAAATGTGCAACAGTCGACAAGTAAGCTGGTAGAGTCGTTCAAAAAATAAAAGATTTAGACTTGTTGGTTTGAAGATAGCTAACAAGTCTAAAATTTTTTCGTCTTTTCTTCCGTGAATATTGGCAAGCGCTTTCGACTACGATATAATTAGAAAGTTAAGGTTCTGTGAAAGGGTTGAGTCCAATTAAGCCGTTAATGGAAAATAGCGCTGTTGAACAAGTGCTGCTTACGGTGATAGGATTACAGCGGGACGCACTAGGGGATGAAAATAAAATAGAATTATTAAAAAAGATGGGAGAAGAAAAGAAAGAATGAAA
>NZ_JBYKYF010000279.1:0-4169 GCF_057736855.1 Sporomusa sp. | reverse complement strand
CCAAAATGCGATTGGTATCACGGTCAATGGCTACCACTGACGGCTCTCTAAGTACAATCCCTTTTCCTTTTATGTATACTAAAACGTTGGCTGTTCCCAAATCGACGCCAATATCCAAGGTCCCAAACATGCAGAATCTTAATCTCCTTTCAAGTTATCTTCCGTATGCCCCAAGCTTGTCTTACCTTTTATTAAAAAAAAGGAGAAAACCAAAAGATTTTGTTAAACGTTTAATTATTCTACAAAAAAATTAAAAGTCCTCTATTTTTTACCATCTATATAGCGGCTTGTCGCATTTTTTCCCTGGTATTTTATTCCTCTTTTTCTTCCTGATATTTTTTTCTGGTAGCTTCGCCGCCACGTATATGCCGCTCTGCTTTGTTCATTTCTAGAATATTTCTTACTTTAGCTGCAAGCCGTTTATTAATTTCAGGGAGTCGTTCAATCATATCCTTATGTACAGTACTGTTACTTACCCCGAAAACAGCAGCCGTTTGTCGCACGGTCTGCTTGGTTTCCATAATATGATTGCATATATCAAGCACCCGTTTGCGAATATATTCTTTCATCCAGTCTATCCCCCCCGCGCCCGTCCTTTTACCCTTTGCTATCATATATATGCGAAGCCAAAGAAAAAATGACCCTCCAAACGGGTCATTCTTATACCTAAAGCTTTTTAATTTGGGATATCTGGAAATAGCTCCTGAGGATCAACTGTTTTTTGTTCGTCATTGATTTTAACGGATAAGTGTAAGTGGGGCTCACTCTCACTTGCACAACTACCCATAGAACCAATCGGATTGCCAGCCGCAATCATGGCATTTTTCTGCACTGCCACACTACCCAGCGAACTGTAATACACGGTATATTTTCCGCTGCTAACGGCAACCGTCAGACCATATAACTGATCGGTATAGACATCCACCACTTCACCATCTGCAAGTGCCGGCACGACTTGTCCTTCAACACCGCTGATATCTACGCCATTATGGTATCGCCAATCCCCATATACCGGGTGGAGCTGCCAGCCAAACGCCTGTGTTTTAGTACCCTGCCATAATGCTTGAATAGCTTCCCTGTTACTGTTGGCCTCAGCCTTACCTGACATATCCGGATTGGATGACGATAAAGCCGTTTCCTGGCGATCATTACCTGACATCACAAATTCAGGTAATTGCGCAACTTTCTCATTTATTACTGGTTGTACTACTTCTGTATCCGGTGATGGGCTGTCAGGCAGGTTCCTCGATACCTCTTGGAATGTACTAATAACACTAAACAGCAAAACTGCGGCAAGCGTCAATAACCCACCTGCTGTCAGTACCTGTCTGCCAAGCCGAGAACCGCCAATGTTATCCCATATTTTTCCTGGCATATTATCACCTCATTGATAGTATGCCCAAAATTCACCGGATTGACACGTCAAATAAGGATAAGGTTAGTTTCTCATCTCTGGTTCTTTATGATCCGAAAATATTTTTGATACCGACACCAGTATAATAGTAAGTCAAAATTTGCCGAAAATCACGATTTTCTTTAGCCATGCCGTTGGCGCCATATTGGCATAAACCAACGCCGTGACCATAGCCGATGGTTTTAAATACCAACGTATCTTCCGTGTGTTCAATCGTAAAATTCGTTGATCGCAGGGCAAGCTTTTCCCGTATTTCTTGGCCTGTTAGAGTTTTGGTACCAATCCGCGCCCGGTTCACCCGTCCGGAATCGGTTCTGTCAATAATATCGGCAATACTTGCAGCACCGCCGCTCTGCGCGGCAGCGATGATGCCGGCATCAGTTCCAAGACGCTCTTCCAATTCTGCCAAGGATATTGCTTTGCTGTCCTGATAACGCGGTGATTTTTGATCCCAAGTACAAATTTTGCTTTGCAAATAAGGATAGTCAAATCCCCAGACCTCTTTGGCACTTGCCGTATATGTCCCGCTGGTGGAGTGAAATACGGCATTAATGGGTTCTCCTTTGTAAACAAGTATCAGCCCGCGGGTTTGATCCACAGCCTGACATATCTTTTTCCAGTATTTTTCATAATTTGCTCCCCATTTTGCTCGTAATTGGGTTTCACCATGCCATGCCTGACTATCATTGTGGTCGGTAGAAACATCGGCTCCCGGATATTGTGTGGAACCAGTTCCACCAAAAAACACCATATGTTTTACCGCATAGGTTCGGGCGGCCACTGCTTGTGCTTTAAGAGCCTCAAGCTCAAACTCTGCTGGCATTTCAGCCGCAACTACTCCTTTAACATAATCTTCTAAATTCATCGAGACAATTTGGTTAATTTCATGCATATATACTTTAATCGTAATATCTTCCCCCCGATACATAAAAGGCTGTGAGGTACTTGCCGGGTTCTGGTTCCAATCATACATCCCCAATATAACTACCGCTGGGATAGCAACAACTGTCAATATTACCAATAATAGACTAGCGATTACCACATATCTCACCATTTCACCCCTAGCGGCCTTTGCCTCACTTTAAGTTTTACATTGTCTACTGCCTTGATTCATAATATGCATACAAGCTCACCCATATGAGTAAAATTCCAAAATGAAAACGAGATTGCCGCACTACATCCGCAATGATGGACAGCGCTTATGCTGTGCCTTCATTGTGAGCATAGTGCGAAACAATCTCGTTATTTCTGCCAACTATATAACATCTAAATTAGTTCAATAATTAACCCGTTCAATATCTGCGCCAATACCACGGAATTTTTCTACTAAATTGTCATAACCACGATCGATATGATGAATACAGCCAATTTCTGTTTGCCCTTCGGCTACCAGTCCAGCTAATACCATAGCAGCACCAGCTCTAAGATCAGTGGCCTTGACTTGACAACCAGTGAGTTGAGCTACCCCCTCAATCACGGCACTGCGTCCGTCAATTTTTATGGATGCCCCCATGCGTTTGAGTTCATCGACATGCATAAACCGGTTTTCAAATACGGTTTCAGTAATAATACTGGTGCCTTGAGCAATGGTCATAAGCGCCATAAACTGCGCTTGCATATCGGTTGGAAAACCAGGGTATGGCAATGTTTTAACATCTACCGACCGAATGGTGCCTGTACCACGTACTCTGACGCCATTGATATCTTCTTCAATCCCAACACCAGCTTCCTTGAGCTTAGCGATAACTGGTTTTAAATGTTCAGTCAGAGCATTCTCTACATATACATCCCCGCCAGTCATGGCAGCAGCCACCATGTAGGTGCCGGCCTCAATTCTATCAGGAATCACACAGTGACAAGCGCCTTTTAGTTCACGTACCCCTTCGATACGGATCAGATTAGTACCTGCCCCCCGGATGTTAGCCCCCATATGATTTAACATATTGGCTAAATCAACAATTTCAGGCTCTTCAGCCGGATTTTCAATAATGGTCTGACCTTTAGCCATGCTAGCTGCCATCATAATATTTTCGGTAGCACCTACACTTGGAAAATCCAGATAAATTCGCGCACCAGTAAGTCCTTGCGGCGCCCTCGCTTCAATAAACCCATGACCCATAACAATATTAGCACCTAAAGCCTCAAAGCCTTTAAGATGCAGATCAATGGGCCTAGTACCAATAGCACAGCCACCAGGCAGCGAGATTTTCGCACGACCTGCACGTGCCAGCAGCGGCCCCATGACCAAAAAAGATGCTCGCATTTTACGTACCAGTTCATAGGGAGCCTCGATAGCCGTTATATTGGAACAATCAATATATAGTGTACCAGATTCGTTCTTTACCGACGCGCCCAAATGCGTAAGCACTTCGGCAATTGTACGGACATCTTCCAAATCGGGTATTTCTTCTAACGTGCTGGGAGTTGTCCCCAACAGTGTTGCTGCAATGACTGGCAATACGGCATTTTTGGCACCACTAACTCGTACAGTGCCAAATAGACGCTTGCCTCCACGAACAATTAATTTTTCCACAAGATTTCCTCCCACCACAGCGGTAAGTACATTTTCCTAGACTAGTTTATCATTACCGTAGTAGCTAAGCAAGAGCTATCAGTCCTAAAAATTGCCGTAGTCCACAAATACCATTTTTATGTTTTCCAGTATTTAGGCAGCTTATCCATGTAAATTATGGTGGAAACAAAAAAGGTTCTTTGTCAAATGTTGGGGTAAAGCATAAAGTGTAGTGGAGCAGGG
>NZ_JBYKYF010000278.1:0-4195 GCF_057736855.1 Sporomusa sp. | reverse complement strand
GGCCGGTAGAGCTTATTATTATCGACCGGGATAGAGCGGAAGTTGCAGATAGGGAAACAGCCGAAGGAGGGGAAGCCGACGGGCGGGGAGCCGATTCTGGAGAAGAAGTCCAGAACTATGCTTTGCCTGGTGCCGATGTGCTGGAAGATGAATTAAATGCATTTGAACAAGAGGCTGTCATCATTGCTAAGCGCATCCATGAGCTTATGACCGGCGGCTATCAGGTCTATGACAAACAGGCCGGTGGCTATCGTGCTTTACAGTATCGTGATATTGTAATTTTGCTTCGCTCTGTTCAAGGTAAGGCCCAGGTATTGCAGGATATGCTTAGGCATAATGGCATTCCGTGCTATGCAGAATTGGCCTCAGGCTATTTTGCCGAAACCGAAGTTTCTGTTATGCTGTCACTATTGGCGGTGATTGATAATCCCCACCAGGATATTCCGCTGGCAGCAGTACTGCGGTCGCCGCTGGTAGGCTTAAACAGTGATGAGTTGGCAGAACTGCGTTTATGCCAGGCGCAAGGTAGCCTCTGGGAAGCAATGCAGACTTACGGCCAGACACAGAACGCTCCGCGCCGACTGGTAGCTTTCTTAAAAAAGTTCAATGTCTGGCGCAGTCTGGCGCGTCGCAAGGGGGTGGCCGAGCTTATTTGGCATATTTACCATGATACCGGTTATTATGATTATGTTGGCGGCATGCCAGGCGGTGTATTACGACAGGCTAATTTACGGGCGCTTCTTGATCGGGCACGGCAGTACGAGACCACCAATTTCCGTGGTCTATTCCGCTTCCTGCGCTTTATTGAGCGTCTTAAAGACAAGGATTCTGATTTATCGGTGGCGCGGGCTCTGGGTGAGAGTGAGGACGTTGTTAGAATTATGAGTATCCATAAAAGTAAGGGCCTGGAGTTCCCCGTGGTAATCACTGCCGATATTGGTAAGAACTTTAACCTACAAGATGCTTCGGGGCTGGTACTTTGTCATAAAGAACTCGGGGTAGGTCCTTATGTCACTCTGCCGGAGCTGCGTTTTCGTTATCCGACTGCGGCGCGTTGGGGGATTCAGCATAAACTCGAACTTGAAACCAAGGCTGAAGAATTACGCATTTTGTATGTTGCCCTGACCCGTGCTCGGGAAAAGCTGATTCTGGTGGGTTCGGCAAAAAAATTGGCGCAAAAATGTGCTGTCTGGTGTCGCTCGGTCGGTGAACCGGGAAGAAAACTTCCAGCTTGCCAGGTTATTAAGGCTAAAAGTTATCTCGATTGGGTAGGTATGGCGGTGGCACGTCATGCAGATGGTGCCATGATTAGAGAGTATGGACAGTGCACAAGTGCTTTAGTGCCAGAACTGGCAGAGCATCCTTCTTCCTGGGAGATTAAAATATATAATGCAGCTGCCATCAAACCGCTACAGCAGTCAGAACAGGCCGACGATGCTTTGCTTGCGTCTGTCCGCCGACTGGAGCCGGTGGATGGCGGAACTGGTACACAATGGGTGGATGCTCTTTTGCGTTGGGAGTATCGCTACACGCCGGCAGTCAGTAAGCCGGCCAAACTGGCAGTGTCAGAGATTAAGCGCCGACTGGAACTTGTAGAAACCCAGGAAGCTAAACCCTTGTTTGAGCTGCCTGCGATACATGCCCGTCCTCGTTTTCTGCAGACGGCCCAAGGGATGACACCGGTAGAGCATGGCACTTTGATTCATACAGTTATGCAGCATATTAACCTTAACCGAGATGTTTCGGTTGAATCCATTACTGATCAAGCCGCTCAACTGGAACAAAAGCAAATAATATTGCCAGGGCAGGCGGCGGCAGTGGATGCCCAGCAAATAGCGGCTTTTTTTGCTTCTGCTTTGGGACAGCGTTTACGGAGGGCCAGCCAGGTTTGGCGGGAAATGCCGTTTAGTCTGATGTTGCCGGCTGAAAAGTTTTATCCCGAACTCACTGGCTGGGGTGAGCAAATCTTTGTGCAGGGGGTTATTGACTGTCTATTTGCCGAAGAGGATGGTTTGGTGCTTTTGGACTATAAGACCGACCGGACTGTCTCAGAAGAAGAACTTAGGGCTAAATATGCTGTGCAATTAAGTATGTATGCGCAAGCGGTTGAACGGATTCTTGGGCGTCCGGTTAAAGAACAATATATATATGCTTTTGCTTTAGGACGTGAAATCAGAGTAGAGGCTTTAGGGTGAGATGTGGGAATGCACCAAGCTAAATAGCGTTACCTATCAGTCATTTTGCCTGCGCAGACACTTTGGAAGTAACTGACTAAGGATAAAAAAACAGACTGCAGTAATCTGCAGTCTGCCTTTTATCCTTATGTTATATAGTTATGCTAAAAAAAGCATTATTTTATATTTTGGTACAAGATTTCTGTTTCGGGCAAGCGGTGTTAGTTCAAGTGGAGTAGAGTCTCCGCCCACACTTTCGCTATTTCGGCCTTGGTTAGCGATGTAGCTGTTTTACGCAGACCATGGCTTTTTGCAGGAAGTTACTCTGGGTATTAGCAGCCAGTATTTTGTCAGCATCAGACTGGCTGATAATGATGTTAACATTATGGTCGCGCAGGCCGATCGCTTTAACAACTATTGGCATACTACCGGCACGAGACTGTCCAAGTTCAAGTGCTCTGAGGTCTTCTGGAGTAGAAATATAGTCCATCATCCCATAGGATATGACAAACTCGGGAATGAGATTGACATGACCGTAAATGGCGCGGCCGGTATCATCATAAATAACTGGCGACATAGCCCGAACTAAGGGGAGTCCGGTTGCATCAATAACCAGGCCGGTGTATGTTGGAAGAGCTGTAGGTATATAAGCTGGAGAGGGGGTAGGCAGTGGAACGGGAGTGGCCGGTTTGGTGGCACTGGTAATAACTTCTGAGAGTCCGCCTCTGCCAAAGAGGTTTATCTGTAGGGTTACTTGATATGTGCCATCAGACAATTGCCGTTCATCGACAATTTTAGCTCCTTTAACAATACCTGTTAATTGCGTTCTGACAATATCGCTGGTAGTTTCAAGGTTTTGTACGGTAGTTTCAGCAGTCACTTTGACCCCGTTAATGGTCTCTAAAAGATTACGTTGGGCATCGACGATGGCAGCTCGTCTGGCCATAAGCCGGGATTGGGCGGGAGATTTGGCCATAGTGGATGGTACTCCGAGACCAATGGCTTCAATTACGCCCTGGTCCCAATTAACGGAACCATAAGTGCCTATTTGATCAACAGGGGTTACCAATACGTTTACCTGGGTACTGAATGTGTTTGCGCCTGCCATCAGCGGCATGGTGATGAACAGCATGCACAGGGTGAGGTAAATTACAAATTTTTTGAGCATAGGAGCCTCCTTAAAAATTATAATATATCATTGTCTGATACCACTGGAACTGTAACTACCAATTTCCTGAAACCCGGATACAATGCAAGTCAGCAAGCAGGAAATGTTTACTTTGCTGGCCTAATTTTCCATTTTATATCATATTTCGCTTAACAGGGCTAATTTCCTGCAAAAAAGTACAAACTTGTTATTTAAATAACAAAAACCCGGAAAAATTTCCGGATTTTTGTATAGTAAGTTGTTATTTTCAAAACATACCTTTACGCCATAGGCCAAAAGCGCTAAATGCGGTAACGCCGAAAGCAAATAATAGTGTAGCCGCAAAACCGCCAGTCGTTGTCCCGAACGGAACATCTACGTTCATTCCCATAAAACTGGCTACCATTGTCGGAATAGCTAAAATAATGGTCATCGAGGCTAAAAATTTCATAACGCGGTTAAGATTATTGGAGATAATGGAAGTAAAGGTATCCATCATCCCGGTTAATATACGGCTATACATTTCAACCATTTCGATGGCCTGTTTATTTTCAATGATAACATCTTCTAACAAGTCTTCATCTTCTTCATAAATTTTGATGAGATGTTGTACTTGATTGGTAGAACGAAGCCTTAGGAGTCTTTCCAGAACAATACCGTTAGAACGAAGTGAGGCGGTAAAGTAGGTTAACCCTTTTTGTAGTTCTAACAACTGAAAAATTTCTTCATTTTGCATGGACTGTCGCAAATAGTGTTCGATTTCATCGGTGCGACGGTTAATTTGCTTGAGATATCGTAGATATAAAGTAGCCGATTTATATAAAAGCTGAAAGAGAAATCTGGTTTTTTTAAATGTGCTGAAAGCCCGGGCATT
>NZ_JBYKYF010000277.1:943-4206 GCF_057736855.1 Sporomusa sp. | reverse complement strand
CGCAATTTTACCCACTCCGGTCTTTTCGGCTACTTGCGGATGCGGCGATGGTCCAACCCAGCCATCCACCTGCTTACTGGTAAGTGCTGGCATCAAGTTAGCTGTATCTTTTAAATCCACTAACAAAATTTTTGCATGTAACTCGTTAGGATTTCTCGTGTATGAGATGTTATTCTGCTTAAGTGCTCCCTCAAAAACCATCAAGGGCGCACTGGTTGGGGAATGATAGCCAATTTTTACAGGCTCTTTTTGACGGTCTAAATAGTTTACAAATCCATCCCAGCCATCAATGGGATTATCTTTGGGAAAGACGAGGGCTAGTCCTTCTGTCTGCACAGGCGCTAACACTTTAATTGGTGTGCCACTGTCAATTGCCGACATCATAGCCGTTATTGACGCTAAGGCTACATCAATATGCTTCTGGGCAAACAGGGCCGCAGTTTCTGCCCCACTTTTAGTGACAACAAACTCAACATTAGCTACCTTTTTCCCATCGGAATACAGCTCATATTTTTCTTTGTCCACTATTGGCTTTAAATAAGTACCCGAGTCCTTAAAAGCTTCACCTTTTTTGGCAGCAACCATTAAGGGCGCGTGATGGTCTACGAACGTATAGCCAATTTTAATTGTCGGTACTTGGATAGTTGTACTTGCTGATTGGCTACAGCCAGTTAATACCATACTTATTGCTACCAAAACAATCAGGCATAATTCAGTTATTTTTTTCACATAAAACCCTCCAACTATTTTTTAAGCAAGAAATCCCTATCTTACCTTACATCCCCTAACTATAGATAAATTCTATTACTTTTCCAATATTTATATATGACAAAAAACTCCAAAATCCTGCTAATTTATTTAAATATTTTGAATAAACAACCGGGCATCGTATTGTTCAAATGAATAGGTGACTTAAAAGGCGCAGTTGCAAAGCGTTATCGCTTGAAGCTGCGCCTTTTGTAGAAGGTACTACCTTCCAAAAAATCGTTGATATGATTGCTGAGCTTTCACAACAGGTCAAAGAAATAAATCAGCCGACTCAGCCAATAGATACAAAGACGCAGATACAAGCCCACCGCTTGCAACTGCGTCTTTTTTAGTTCTATCCAAACCACGCCTCTTTTAGGCGTTTAACTGCTGGTTCTATTTCGGTAGCCGGAATTTTTGAGAAGTACAGGATGATACGTGAAGAATTTTCTGCCGGGTTTTGTAAATAATAATCTTGAATCGAAGCTACCCGACAACCTGTTGCTAAAGCCCGCTCTACGAGTTGTTCGGTTGTAAGTTCAGATTTGATATGCAGGACCGTATGCAGCCCGGAATCGCTTCCTTCAAATTCTACATAGTTTCCTAATATACGTTTGACAGCATTCTCAAGTATTAACTTCTTTCCATAATATAGTTTTCGCAATCGCCGGATTTGCCGCTCTAAACACCCATCTGCCATAAATTGGGCCAAGGCAAGTTGCTCAATAGTCGAAGCCGCTTGGTTGTACAACGCCGCGTTCTGCTGAAAAGCAGCCAACAGTTTTTCCGGCAGCACCATATAACTAATACGAATGGACGGCGGTATGATCTTAGATAGCGAACCCAAATATACTACCGTATCCCTATGATCCAGGCCTTTTAAGGCTGGAATCGGCCGTCCGAAATAACGAAACTCACTGTCATAATCATCTTCAATAATGATGCCATTCACACTCTCAGCCCAGTTTAATAGTTGTGTTCGTTTTCCAACAGGCATGATATAGCCTGTTGGAAATTGATGCGAGGGGCTCACATAAACAAGTTTAGCCCCGCTGTCAAACAATCTGTCCATATCAATACCGTCTTTTTTCATCGGTATAGCAATGATATTATAGGAATAATTGGCAAAAATGCGTCTGCCATTTTTGAAACCAGGGTCTTCAAAAGCAATCGTATTGGTTTCTGATTTAAGCAGGCTGCACAAGATATTCAGCAAACTCTGCACTCCGGGGCCAATAACAATTTGCTCCGGATAGGTGTAGACACCTCTTGAATTACCGATATATTTCGCTATTTCGGCCCGTAGCTCTGCCTCTCCCTGAATATGCCCATACCCAAAAAGGCGTTCTTTATGTAAAAATACTTTATTGATATATCGCTTCCACAGGGAAAAATCAAAACCATCACTATCCATTTCGCCACTGGCAAAATCATATACTATTTTTTGTTCTTTTGCCGCTTGCCTATCAAACAACCGAATAGGCACGAATCCAGTGCTTTTTTTTATACTGATACCATCAAACTTATTTACCAGATACCGTGAACGATTGCAATTTAAAATATACCCCTCGCTCGCCAATTGCTGATATGCTTTTTCCACAGTAATTTTGCTCACAGACAGACTAGCCGAAAGTCCCCTGATGGATGGCAGCTTATCCCCTTCATGCAGGTGGTTTTGTTCAATTGCCTGCTTGAAATATTGATATAGCTGCATATATAGAGTGGTTTTGCTAGTATGGTCAAGCATAATTAAATCCATCGCGTCCTCCAAACTGTACCTATCAAAATTATATATTCTGTATATTTTAAAAGGTTCATTTATATTTTATAATACAACTATATTTTTTGGAAGAAATATTTTCAGTGATAACCTACTAAGCGAAGGAGAGTTTCTTATGACAATTTACAAAGCACTTGCAGTTGCTGGGTCAGACACAAGTGGCGGCGCAGGACTTCAAGCAGATTTAAAAACCTTTCAGGAGCTTGGCGTGTATGGCATGACAGCCATCACAGTCATTGTCTGCCAAAACCCAACTAATAATTGGTCTCATGACGTTTATCCCCTGCCGCTTGAAGTCCTAGAGGCCCAAATGGAAACTGTACTTGCCGGAATTGGTATTGATGCACTCAAAACAGGTATGCTGGCAACAACTGAGGTGATATCGCTTGTCGCTAACAAGATTGATAAATATGCGGTTAAAAATGTCGTAATCGACCCAGTGATGGCCTGCAAAGGCACTGATGAAGTTCTCCATCCGGAAACAACTGTTGGCATCCGCGAAATACTGGCTCCCCGCGCCACCATAATCACACCGAATATTTTTGAGGCCGGACAATTAAGTGGCATCCGATCCATTCGCTCTGTAGAAGATATGAAAGCGGCGGCGGCTGAAATCTATAAATTGGGTCCCAAGAATGTTCTAATAAAAGGTGGAGCCAAAATTGATAGTCCCGATGCGGTCGATGTACTGTACGATGGTAACGAATTTACCGTCTTACACTCCCCGAAAATCAAT
>NZ_JBYKYF010000277.1:0-933 GCF_057736855.1 Sporomusa sp. | reverse complement strand
CGGCTATCACCGCCGGATTAGCTAAGGGCTTATCTGTACATGAAGCAGTAAAACAAGCAAAAGAATTTATTACCGCTGCCATCAAAGCCTCATTCCCGCTAAACGCCTATGTCGGTCCCACCTGCCATGCTGCCCACCGTTTGAATAAGTAAAATGGCAACCTGGCACATCGCATACTTTTATTGCACGTCATAATCGCGTAGATAAACTAAGAGCTCCACACAAGCGGAGCTCTTTTCACGAATTAAAATTGATTTTTCCACACTCTCTTTATCTTTACACTTCATTTCCTAAAACAAATTTATTAATTGCGTTAGCTACGCCATCCTGGTCATTTGAATCTGTAATATAGTCAGCTCGCCGCTTGACACTATCCGCAGCATTCCCCATCGCAATGCCCAGACCGGCGTATTCTATCATCGACAAATCATTGGCACTATCGCCTATAGCGATAATCTCTTCCCGCTTTATATTATACAATGATGCTAGCATGGCTACCGCTTTACCTTTTGAGACCCCTTTACGGGTAATTTCAATATTGTACTTGGAAGAATCAACAATTTCTAATTGTTTGATATTCATGAGTTCCTGCCGCAAGCGATTAATTAGCGCTGCATCTCTATAGATAATTTCACATTTTACAATTTCGTTTTTTTCTTTATGTAATACTTTTTGCCACTGTCGCCAGGAAAACACATATTCCATGTCCAAATGGTTGCGCCTTCGGCCTAACAGTTTAGTGGCCAGATAGTAAAGTTTAAACATAATCGTGCCATAATAAAATTTATGAGGAGAACAAAAGTAAGGCGTAGTGCGGTGTTTTCGAAATATCCCCAGTAATTCCAGACATAAACTTTCACCAAGAACATCTTTATAAATGACTTTATCGTTATCTTTTTCCTTGATAAAGGCTCCGTTTGCTGCTATCACCGG
>NZ_JBYKYF010000276.1:0-4223 GCF_057736855.1 Sporomusa sp. | reverse complement strand
CGGAGTCATCATCGATAACAATAAATGCAACTCAGCATGTTCTTTTACATGTGACTGAACAAAGATAATGCTCTTCTCAGGATCAAGACCAGCACTCAGCCAATCCAATGCCATATTCTCGATACGCTCGGGAAGTTTGCTGGTATCTTCATACGAAGAGGTAAGCGCATGCCAGTCAACTATTGAATATACGCAATCATATTCTTTTTGCAATTTGATCCAATTGCTAAGTACCTGATAATTACCCATATGAAAGTTGCCTGACGGCTGCATGCCACTAAAAATACGTTTTTTAGTCAAATGTATCTCCTCCGGTTACAAAATTGTCATAACAATGGTATTAATTACATAGGATAAACCGCTTTGCAGCGGATAGGTAATCATCCCAATAACGCCGATATAAACAAGCGCGATTAAAATAAAGGGACCATATGGTTCCATTTGCTCAATGAATTGTCCTTGACGACCTGGCAGGATACTTGCCAATACTTTGGACCCATCAAGCGGCGGTATAGGTATCAAATTAAAAATAGCTAAAATGATATTATAGCTATATGTCATCCATAAAATCTTCACCCAAGCGCCATGTAGCAACTGCAGTTTGGCAAAAATGGTTATGATAAATGCCGTTAAAAGCGCTAACAGCATATTAGATACCGGACCTGCCAGCGATACAAGTAACACACCCTGGCGATAATTTCTAAAATTACCAGGATTAATAGGCACCGGCTTTGCCCAGCCAAATTTAAATAGCCACAGCATTAACAGCCCAATCGGATCCAGATGTGAGACTGGATTAAGTGTTAGCCGCCCCATAAACCTCGGAGTCGGGTCGCCTAACATAACTGCAGCCCTAGCGTGGGCATATTCATGCACCGTGAGGGCAATTAATAATGCTGGGATTCTAAATATCATATCGGCGTCAAAACCAAACAATGGGAGACCTCCTTATTTCTCATTCACTCGACGTACTACTAAATTATACTAAAAAAGCAAGCAAAAGCAAAATGTAACAGTAGATTATTTCTATACTAAAATTAACAAAACCTGTTCAAAATAAACATATCCGAGAATTTCTTTATCCTAAAATGAAGGAGGCATCTACTTCTATGTGGGTATTATCACTGATAAAAATTGTAGCACTTACTTTAATTTTCTTATTACTGGCTGGCTGCAGCCTGACTCCTGGCACATCTAAACCTGCTCCCAAACCGGAAATAGGCCCCGCCGGCAAACCAGTTGAATCTAAACCGAATCCACCTTTTGCCGAAAGATTTTTTTCAGCACCTGCCGAACTCTATGATCTAGAAGCCACTGCTGGAGTTATATTTGAAGGTATCAATAAAGAAGATTGGTCACAGGCTCAGGCCGGGCTCACCAATTTGCAAACGCTTTGGCAGCAAACGAAAGCCGCAGTTGGTGATAAAAAAGGTGTAAAGGAAGCCGATGAGGCTATTGATAAACTGACTGCATCCATCTTTTCGGAAAAAACCAAAGAATCTCACGAAAATTTACTTGCATTTATGGGTAGTATCGGTGATATTAGCAAGTCTTATAAACTATCACCACTTGCCGATATTATTGCCGTTAGCAATGGAATACGTAATGTCAGTTTCTACGTAGAAACAAAAGATTGGGAAAAAGCCTTTGCTAAAGTAAAGGAATTACAGGGAACTTGGGAAAAAGGAAAACCTAGCTTAGAACAGGTTGGTATTTTAGGCGAGATAACCAAAACCCATTCAATAGTACAGCAAATGAAGGATGCTGTAAATGCCGAAAATAAAAACGCATTCAAAGAACATTTGGCTAACATCAATGAAAGCATGGGACGTATCCGTGAATTTTTTCGTGGTAAATAGCTTAAAACCAATGCCGCCCAAATCTTGAGGCGGCATTGGTTTTCAATTTGTTTTACTTTTTATCCTTCTGACTGTTATCCTCAGTATTGTCTTGTACTCCGGTGCTTTCAAGCCGGTCTTCATCCTGAGGCTTTAGTACGGCCGGACGTAATATTTTATTAGGTATAGGCAAACGGAATAATACGTCTTTCATCGCACCGAAATTAAAGGGTATAGCCGGCCATAAATAAGGAATACCAAAAGATGATGTTGTCAACAGCAATATAAACACCGCTCCAACTCCGACAATAAACCCTGGGAGTTTGAAAAACATGACCAAAATGATAATCAGGGCCCGAAAGAGGCGGGTAGCCATGGCAAATTCCATACTGGGAGTAGCAAACGCACCTACTGCAGCTACTGCTGTATAAAAAATGGTTTCATTGCCGAACAATCCTACTTTAGTAGCGATATCGCCAAGCATAAAGGCTCCGATAAACCCTAAAGCCGTTGATTGTGCGGTCGGAACATGTACAGTTGCCATTCTAACCAATTCAACCCCGAATTCAGCCAAGATAAATTGAATGCCGATCGGAATAATACCTGATTCCTGCGGCCCTAGAAAAGCTAGCGATTCAGGCAAAAGCTGCCTATTTAGCACTACAGCCAGCCATAAAGGCGGCAGAATCAAAGACAATAAAACCCCCGCCAGCCTGATCAGCCGCAGGTAAGTACCAACTACAACATTTTGCCGGTATTCTTCCACATGCTGCACATGATGCCAAAATGTTGTAGGTAAAATCATAATGCTAGGCGAAGTATCAACAATTAAACACACATGTCCTTCAAGCAAATGAACGGCAGCCACGTCTGGCCGTTCCGTATACCTCACTTTGGGCAACGGATTCCACTTGCTGCCTCCCACAATATATTCTTCGATAGCTTTTTCCGCCATAGGTACGCCGTCAATATTAATATTGTTAAGCCGCTCTTTGACGGTTTCAACCAGTTTCCTGTTGGTAATATCTTTAATATAGGCAACAGCGATATCACTTTGTGAACGTGTTCCTACTTTAACAATTTCAAATCTAAGATTGGGGTCGCGTAACCGTCGCCGGATTAACGCGGTATTAAAAACAATTGTTTCAACAAAAGAATCCCGTGAACCTCTTGTTACCTTTTCGATATTCGACTCAGCAGGAGCCCGAACAGGATAAGCGCGAGCATCAATAACCATAACTTGCGCCTCCCCTTCAACAAAGAACAGCAGCTCACCTGACAGTAGACTGGTTATAGCATCATTCATGTTTTCAACCAATTTAACCTGTGAATGAATTGCCCGCGAATAAAACAGTTTCTGGAAGGTGTTAATGGTTAACTCCTCTTGCTTATAAGCGGTTAATTCTTCGAACACATTGGATAACACTACGTCATTGGTCATACCATTTATAGAAAACGAAGCTGCCCGTTTTTTTCCTGCTCGATATTCACGAAAAATAATATCAAAAGTTTCGCCCACTCCCAGGAGTTCTTTTATATAATTTATATTACTGTCAAGTTCTTTTGCTACTTTCTTTTCATCTGACATAATCAATGCCACTCCGTTCTAAAATCTCTTCAATTGCTTTACGAGTAATAGGAGCCCCTCGTGTTAAATCATCATGTTTATCCATTTTTCCAATATCGCCTACACCAATAATAACAGGTACCTCTACATCATTTAACACATCTACAGTGTCACCGGTAATCACCGGCTCACAGTTGCAAGCACTTTTATCTTTGATTTCCCCGTTTTTATCAACCGAAGAATTAATTACATGTCCTTGACAGTCAACACAGGCATCTGCACAAACTCCGTGAATATCACTGGTATTGGAGGCTACAGCTACCGCACCTAAAACCTCAATATCCGGATGATTAGCAACATATTCAAGCGCCCGTTCTCCCTCTGCCTTTCCCCGACGGCCTTTATCATCAAACATAACCAGTACTGGATCATAAGGAACGGTTTTTAAAAGTTCAACAATTTTTTTGCCACTAATCGGTGTTGGATTTCCGCCTGAGGCCGAAATACATCGTAACCCTAAAGCAGCTCCAATATTTTCCACAGCCTCCTGAGCTACTCGGTCACCATCTGTAATAAGAATGACTCGTATCTTTTTCTTTTCATTGGGTGCAGCTGCATTTCCCAATTTCATCACCTCATTGCTGCCGACTATTTTCTTCGCCTAATAAATTACTAATCTTATTTGCAATTTTTTCGCTTTCACTGATCACCTGTTTGAGCTTTTTTAAACTTGCTTCAAGTTCATTAGACAGTTCATATTGTGCCTGCGCCAATACTTGTGCGGCAGTCTGCACAGCAATAGGCTTGTTTTGATTAAT
>NZ_JBYKYF010000002.1:28178-31059 GCF_057736855.1 Sporomusa sp. | reverse complement strand
TCTTTTCCTCCAGTCTTGAGCCTGTATGGAGTGCCGATATTTCGGCCAAAGTTGACGGACGTATCGATAGTCTTACCGTGGATGAAGGCGATACGGTTACTGCCGGCATGACGATAGCTGTACTGGATATGGGAGAACTGTCAGCCCAGGTTATCCAGGCCGAGGGTAGTCTGTTACAGGCCAAGGCCAACCTTGAACAAGCCGAGCTTGATTATAGTCGGATGGAAAAACTGGCTAAACAAGGGGCTGTATCGGTGCAAACGCTTGATTCAGCGAGAACCAAACGAGATTTAGCTGCAGGCCAGGTGCGAGCGGCTGAGGGGACGTTACGCCTTTACGAAAGTAAACTGACTGGAGCGGTCTTGGTATCACCCCAGGATGGTGTGATTACCAAACGGCATCTGCAAGCCGGATTTTATGCTAAGGCGGGAACCCCTTTGGTTACTGTAGCCAACCTTAACACTCTTTTGGCTAAAGCTACAGTAGGAGAGGCAGAAATAGCCCAACTTACGATCGGTACTCACGTAAAAGTCAAAGTAGATGCGCTTGGCGGACAAGAGTTTGAGGGAACCATAACTCGTTTGTCACCGGCAGCTACTATGCCTTCACGAACGTTTGTTGCCGAAGTAGCTATTCCGAATCATGACAATATTCTTAAAGCAGGTATGTTTGCCAAAGTCGAAGTTCCGGCTCCAGTGCATAAAAATGCCATTGTTGTGCCGGAAACGGCACTAGTGATGCGGGAAGACAGAAAGACAGTGTATGTAGTTACGGCTGACAACAAAGTGCAGCAGCGATTGCTTACGCTGGGATATGTGGGCGGCGGTTGGGCCGAAGTGCTTGACGGTGTTCAAGAAGGCGAGCAAATTGTTGTTGCCGGACAAAATAAGCTCCGAGACGGTTCAAAGATTCGAATAGCTGCGCCAGGGGAGGCTGCAGCTAGATGATTGATGTGTTTATTAAACGACCGGTATTTACCACCATGCTAGTTATGCTGCTGGTCGTATTCGGTCTTAATTCCTATCCCAGTCTGGGGGTTGATTTATACCCGGATGTTGAGTTTCCCATCGTGTTAGTTAGTGTTACTTATACGGGTGCTTCGCCAGAAGAGATGGAAAGTCTGATTACAAAACCTATCGAAGATGCCGTAAGCTCTGTGGCAGGGATTAAGACATTATCCTCGGTGTCGCGGGAGGGTGTGTCGCAAACCACGATTGAATTTGAATTAGGGACCAACACTAAACTGGCTGCGAACGATGTGCGGGAGAAAGTTGCCGGTATTCGCCGGCGGTTGCCTGAGGAGATTGATGAACCTGTTGTCCAACGCTATGACATTACGGCGCAATCGATTCTTACTTTTAGTTTAGCTTCTGAAATCCGGTCGCGGGGTGAAATCCGTAAAATTGCCGAAGACATTGTTAAAGAGCAAATCCAGCAGTTGGATGGGGTAGCCGAGGTTAGTGTATATGGCGCAGCCCAAAGAGAAATTCAAATTCTGGCTGACCCCAGCAAGCTAGAAGCTTATGGTTTATCCTTACAGCAAGTGCTCGATGCGGTAAATAACAATAATGTCAATACACCGGGCGGACATGTCAAAGAAAAAGGCATGGAGTTAACGGTTAGAACCATAGGCAAGTATAAAAGTGTTGATGAGATCAAGCAAATTATCGTACTGAACCAGCAGGGACGGTTAGTGCGGCTGCGGGATGTAGCCGAGGTAGCCGACACTTGGGCAGAAGAACGTAACTATGCCGCAACCAATGGTGTACCCAGCGTAATTGTCAGCATTCAAAAACAATCAGGTACCAATACTGTTGATGTAGCGGAAAAAGTAAAAAAAGCGATGCAGCATTTGGAACAACATGTGTTGCCACCAGATATTAAAATCACCAAAGTACGGGACAACTCTGTTTATATCAGAGATAGTGTGAACGATGTCATGGAGACTATGGTGTTCGGCGGTTTCCTGGCGGTGGCTATTACATTTCTTTTCCTACGAAACACGCGGGCGACTATTATCAGCGCGCTTGCTATTCCGACTTCTGTTATTGCTACTTTCTTTCTGATGAAGGTTATGAATTTTACTCTTAATAATATGTCACTGATGGGGTTGAGTTTGGCAGTAGGTATTCTGATTGATGATGCCATTGTGGTTATTGAGAATATCTTCCGCCATATGGAGCAAGGAAAAACACCGCTGGAAGCGGCGCGTGAAGGAACCCAAGAAATTTCATTGGCTGTGTTGGCGACAACGTTCTCGATTATTGCTGTATTTGTTCCTGTAGGCAATATGGGCGAGATTATTGGTCAGTTTTTTAAACAATTTGGCTTGACGGTGGCCTTTGCTGTTGCCTTCTCTTTGTTTGTTGCCTTTTCGCTGACTCCCATGCTGTCAGCATATTGGCTTAAAGCTCCCGGACAAGAAGGAGGAAAGGGCGGCATCCGCTGGTTAGAGGCCATGCTTGAAAAGTTTGAGCAAGGATTTGAAGCTTTCAAAGAAATCTACCGGCAGGTGTTATACTGGGCGCTGCAGCGCCCCAAGAAAATAGTGGCCTTGGCATTGTTGTCGCTTTTGCTTAATGGACTGCTAGTACAGTTTCTAGGTTCTGAATTTCAACCCACTTATGATTCTGGCGAATTTATTATTAATATGACGGCACCGTCAGGAACGTCCATTGAACGGAGCAAGGAGCTGGCTGCACAGGTTGAGCGGGAAGTTCTGGCAATTCCGGAATTGGAATCAGCATATATGGTTGTAGGCACTAACCGTCAAGTCTATCGTTCCATGATTGGCGTGCGGCTGGTTAGCTCCGGAGAGCGTTCGCGTTCAATGATGGAGATTATGGATGAGCTGCGGATTAAGTTTCGCAATATTGAGGGT
>NZ_JBYKYF010000002.1:25681-28168 GCF_057736855.1 Sporomusa sp. | reverse complement strand
AAAGGTATCGGTGTCAAGCGGACAGAGCGTGGGACGTGGGGATTCGCGGCCAGTGCAAGTAGCGCTGCGAGGTCCGGAACTGGAAAATCTGAATATGTATGCCAGCATGCTAGCAGAACAGCTAAAACAAATTCCTGGCACTACCGATGTGGATATATCCAGTGAACAATCTGAGCCAGAAGTGCAGGTAAGATTTGACCCGGCTCGTTTAGGTGACGTTGGCCTAGATGCGGCAACTGCTGGAAAGGCGGTACAGACTGCTTTTCTAGGATCAACAGCTAGCAATCAGTATACTGTGGCTGACAGTGATTATGATATTCGTGTCCAACTGAAACAAGAACACCGGTTAGGTCTGGATGATGTTGCCAACCTTCGGATTCCGAGCCCAAATGGTTTTATTCGTTTAGGCGATATTGCTGAAGTGAAGCTGTCATCCGGCCCAACACAGATTGATCGGGAAGACCGACAGCGACAAGTTATTGTTTATGCGAATGCCGTAGGCACATCTTCGGGAGAAATTCTTGCTCAGGTAAAAGATCTGGTTGCAGGACTTAATTTACCTTTAGGTTATAACTATAAGCTGGTAGGTCAAGCGCAAATGATGGAAAACTCGTTTAAAGAGATTGCCAAAGCGTTAATATTGGCTGTTATCCTCATTTATATGGTGTTAGCGGCTGAATTTGAAAGCTTTATTCATCCGCTGACAATTATGTTATCATTACCGTTTTCGTTGGTTGGAGCGATACTGGGTTTATTAATTACCGGCAATACCATAAATATCATGTCATTGATTGGCGTTATTATGCTAATGGGGCTGGTAACTAAGAATGCAATTTTGCTGGTTGACTATACGAATCAGTTGCGCAGACAGGGGATGTCGGTCAGTGATGCCTTGGTGGAAGCTGGGTCAGTCAGGCTTAGACCGATAATGATGACAACCCTTGCCATGATTTTTGGGATGTTGCCTATAGCTTTTGGTATTGGCGCCGGGGCGGAGATACGGGCCTCCATGGGAGTAACTCTTATTGGCGGATTGATTACCTCAACTTTCCTAACACTAGTCATTATTCCGCTGGTATATTTACTTATTGACAGATTGCAGCATTCCTTTAGACAGGAGATTGAATAAACAGAAGGAGCCTTGGTATATGCACCAGGGCTCCTTCTGTTTAAGCTAGTCGCCAACCTTCAATAACTAATTTTTTAAACCATAAGAAACTGCTGAGGGCAATAGTTAAGGGTATGTTAGGCAGATCATGGGGAATGTATACCATGACACCTTGTATGTTTTCCAGGGTATAGTTTTCCGGGTTATGCGGTTGGCCCAGGCGTACAGCCGGGCTTTCTCTGATGTCAATTCAACAGGAAATGACTTGAAAAAGTTCAAGATAGACTGGTTTGTTGCGTGATTTAATATATTCGAGGGCCTGATCGGTTATTGTCAGCATTGCCATAAAAACGACCTCCTTACGTTCATTACCCATTTTTTCGGGATAAAGCTACAATATCCTGCCGGAACAGTTGCGATTCAATACAGAAATGTAGAGCTAGATCTCAGGTGACCAGAACGATTACCTGAGATTGTTGCCAATAGTATTGCCGATTTTGCTGGCTGTCAGCCATAGGCAGTATTAATCAAGCATTTGACATTAGATTAGAACCGTTTGCTTTATTATTTAATTTAGTATTATAAATTTTTATTTGCTATAAGCATTGAATCGAATCGGTTTTTGGTTGCTGCATGGTGTGAGTAGTGACATAATATGGGAGAACTGAATATTATGGATTATAATGTTCTATGATGCGCCGCCTTGGGGGGGATGCCATGTATAACCAGACAGAAGAAGTGAATCATTTGCTGACATTAATGAAGCTACAGAATAATAATATCCATGAGCTGAACAAACTTATTTTTACAGCCCTTTCGGATATGATTTTGATTAACAGCCATGAATTTAACGAGTTTGTTAAGCATATTTCTGAATTTATTCATTATCACTATAATAGCGAAGGATATAGCCAAGCAGCACAACTGGTGCAAACATATCATTATATTCTGTGGGAGCGTTTGCTTGACAGTCAGGTTTTAGCTGCTGCGGAACAAATAGAATTGGCCATTGGATATTTAGAAATGGTTGTACGGGAACAAATACGGACTAATCCGCAGATAATGGTATTAAATCACTTCGTTTTGCTTATGGAAGAAACTCAATTAAAAATCATTGAGACATTGGAAAAACTCTTAAAACACTCATATCCTTCTCCTCAATTGCAAAATTAAAAAAATTCAGCCATAAACAGGATTTTGGCTGTTCATAGGGAATCCTAAATAAAGACATAATGCGTATCAAGACATTATGTCTTTATATTAACTATTGCAAGGATGATGGTAATGCATACAATACAAGAAAAGGTAACTAAGCTTAATACCATACTTTTGTCGCTAAAAAGCGCGGTTGTTGCTTTCTCCGGGGGGGTTGATAGTAC
>NZ_JBYKYF010000002.1:12116-25671 GCF_057736855.1 Sporomusa sp. | reverse complement strand
TGCGGTGTCTGACTCATCGCCGGCCAGAGAACGGGATGATGCCAGAGCATTTGCTCAGGCCATAGGGATCAACTACGTGATGCTGCCGGCATCAGAAATGAATAATGCTGATTTTATTGCCAACACGCCTCAGAGATGCTATTATTGCAAAAAGGAACGCTTTTCTGCGCTAGTGGCTTGGTCTCAGGAACATGGCTTCGATTGGGTTATCGAGGGGACCAATGCCGATGATTTAGGTGACTTTCGTCCAGGGATGAAGGCCATCGCTGAACTGCCAAAGGTAAAAAGTCCGCTATTAGAAGCTGGTTTTACTAAAGCCGACATAAGAGCCGTGTCAAAAGAATGGGGATTACCTACCTGGGATAAGCCAAGCGCGGCTTGTCTGGTATCCCGCCTAGTATATGGACTGCCAATTACTACTGAGCGGTTACGTCAGGTTGAGCAAGCGGAGGAAGTGGTACGACGCTATTGTTCAGGTCAAATCCGGGTTCGTCACCATGATACCTTGGCAAGAATTGAGCTACAACCCGAAGGTATGGCCAAGTTGCTAGCCAACCAGGAAGGTTTGGCCGCTATTGTATCAGCTATAAAGCAACTGGGTTTTACATATGTTACGCTTGACTTGGACGGTTATCGGACTGGTAGTATGAATGAGACATTGAACGAGGTGTAGAAATGGATGTTAATCATGTAAGCAGCCTGCTGAAAGAGTTTAAAGCAGGCGAGTTAAGCTTAGAAGAAACTGTTGAGAAACTAAAGATACTGCCTTATGAAAATTTAGAATTTGCTAAACTGGATCATCATCGCCTAATAAGGCAAGGATTTGCTGAAGTGGTTTTTTGCCAGGGAAAAACGGTAGAGCAGGTACAGGCTATTGTGCAGCGTCTGGCTGAGTATAATCATAGCATTTTGGCAACAAGAGCCACTAAAGAGATGTATGCTGCCGTAAAAATGGTTGTACCTGATGCACAGTACCATGAATTGGCCAGGCTAATTACTGTTGAGCGGCATAAACCGGCTATTGACAAAGAACGGTTTATTCTGGTTATGAGTGCTGGTACCAGTGATATTCCGGTTGCTGAGGAAGCGGCGATTACTGCGGAAATCATGGGGAATGAAGTAAAGCGAGTATATGATGTAGGGGTAGCAGGAATCCATCGTCTGTTTGACCAGCGGCAACTGATTGAACAGGCCAATGTGTTGATTGTTGTGGCCGGGATGGAAGGGGCGTTGGCCAGTGTTGTTGGCGGTATGGTAGCCAAGCCGGTTATTGCCGTTCCGACAAGCGTCGGTTATGGTGCAAGTTTTGGTGGGCTTGCAGCGTTACTGAGCATGCTTAACAGTTGTGCAGCCGGTGTCGCCGTGGTCAATATTGATAATGGTTTCGGTGCAGGCAGGTTGGCTAGTATCATTAATAATATGAGGTGATATGGACGAATGGATGTAAAATATAATGCTATCTATCTTGATTGTTTTGCTGGTATTAGCGGCAATATGCTGCTGGGAGCTCTGCTGGATGTCGGTGCGCCGGAAGACCTGCTCCGGGCAGAACTGGCCAAACTGCCGTTAAGTGGCTATAAACTGACGATATCTAGAGTGGATAAAGGCGGGATTAATGCTTGCTACCTGGATGTCGAAGTAGACGAGTCCGTGCATGAGCATCGTACTTTGACGGATATCACTGTTATGATTGATAATGCTGAACTCAACCCTAATGTTAAGCAGCTAGCTAAGCGGATATTTACCCGCCTGGCTGAGGCCGAAGGGAAGGTTCACGGTGTCCCGGCAGGGGAGGTTTATTTTCATGAAGTCGGTGCAGTAGATTCGATTATTGATATTGTGGGGATTGCCTGGGCACTTGACTACCTGGGAATTGAACATATATATGCTTCTCGCCTGCATGTCGGCAATGGTTTTGTACAATGTTGCCACGGACTTATGCCAGTACCGGCACCAGCAACGGCCGAGTTACTGCAAGGTATACCTTACTATCAGGGCGAAATTGCTAAGGAACTGGTGACACCTACCGGAGCTGCGGTACTGGCTACTTTAGGCAGTGGTTATGGAATCATGCCGGAGAGCTTTGTCAGTGTTAAAATTGGTTATGGAGCTGGGACCTGGGATCTGGATATTCCCAATGTTTTGCGGCTATATGCCGGTAATGTAGTCACAAAGGATAACAGTCAGGCGAACGGACAATGTATGATGATTGAAGCCAATATTGATGATCAAAGTCCGGAACTGTATGGTTATGTGATGGACAGACTGTTTGCCGCGGGGGCGCTAGATGTTTGGCTAACACCCATTTTTATGAAGAAAAACCGTCCGGCAACTACATTGTCAGTTCTCATTCCTGAGAAGTGCCAGAATAAAGTTGTTGAAATTATTTTGCAAGAAACTACTTCCATTGGTATGAGAATCTATCCAGTTGCAAGGGCTATGGCTGAACGGGAATTTATCATTATTGGCTTACCCTGGGGAGATGTCAGGGTGAAAATTAGTTCGTATCAGGGTAAAATCTGTAATGTAGCACCTGAATATGAAGATTGCCGCAAAATTGCCGAGAAGGCTGGCGTACCGCTTAAGGTAGTTCAACATTTAGCGCTAAAAGAGGCTATGTCAATTTGTTAGAAAAGAAAGTTGTGGGTGGATATGCTACATACAAGGTTGGCGGTTTTGGCCGAGAGGCTTACTCAGGCCGGATTTAAGATAACGGCAGAAAAGCCGATTAATTATGGCAAGCAGTTAAAGGTATCGGACGGACAGAAAGCAGTGACGGTCAATATATATAGTGGAAAAAAGGGCATTAGTATTGTTGTCGGCGGTTCGCAATCCCCGCTCAAAACAGCCGTGGAAGCCATCTGCCAAGGAAAAGTACCAATAGCAGATAGTAACGCCGGCCATGGGCAGTTAAGTGTCCAACGTCCGCCAGGCTTTGAGGGTGTGGCTGACTTTGATAATAAATGGATTGGTCTTGATGAGTCAGGTAAAGGCGATTTTTTTGGTCCACTAGTAGTGGCTGCCGTACTCGTGGATGACATCACAGCCGATAAGCTGGCCGCAGTAGGAGTAAAAGATAGCAAAGCGTTGTCTGATGAAAAAAACCATGCCTTGGCAGAACGGATTCGAGAAGAATGTCCACAGCGGTTTGTTGAGTTGGAATGGAAACCGGCAGAATATAATGCTTTATATAGCAAATTTAGAAGTGCCGGAAAAAATCTCAATCATTTGCTGGCATTTTCTCACGCGCAGGCTTTAGAACGCCTGTTAACCCAAGAGCCGGTCAGATTTGCTATTGCTGACCAGTTTGCACATGAACGGTATATTCAGGCCGAACTGATGGAAAAAGGCCAGGAGATTACGCTAGTACAGATGCATCGTGCTGAACGCAATATTGCTGTTGCCGCTGCTTCCATACTGGCTCGTGATCGGTTTTTAGCCAGTATGGCTGAACTCTCCGCACAATTTGGCATGCGTTTGCCGAAGGGGGCAGTCCAGGTAATCGGCGTTGCCAGGGATTTTGCTCAAAAGTACGGAAAAGCTGCATTACATCAAGTTTGTAAACTGCATTTTAAGACTTTTGAGCAGATATAAAATTTGGGAGGGTTTTAGCAGGAAAAAAGGAAAAAATGTAAAATTATTAAAATATATTGTTAATATTGTAACTTTCGCTCATCATGCGTCGAGAAATCGCATGTGAGGAGGGACAGGATTGACTGCGAGGTAGTCAATGCAACTGGTGTAATTAATCGTATCCATATGATACGCCGTCAAGATGATTATACGTTCCATCATTTTGTTAATGTGGCTGTGATTTGTGGCGTATTAGGAAGATGGCTTAGTTTTACGGAAAAAAGGATTTGGTGTTAGCTGGCTTGCTGCATGATATTGGCAAAACCCAGATTCCACTAGAGATACTTAACAAACCTGGTAAACTTACGCCGGATGAGATGGCAGTTATGCGTCTACATACCATCCAGAATTATAGGTTGGTTCGTAATATAGCCGGTCTTCCTTGCGGTGTGTTTTATGGAATTTTTCAGCATCATGAACGTTTTGATGGCAGCGGTTATCCGTTAGCTGTGGCAAGTGAAAAAATTCATAAATTCGCAAAAATCATTGCTATTGCTGATATGTATGATGCTATGCTATGACTTCGGATCGTGTATATCATCGCCAAGATACACCTTTTGCTGTTGCAGAGATGATTTTTGAAGAAATGTTTAATAAGCTTGATCCTGAAATTGGAATGGTGTTTTTAAATAATATTCGTGATTTTTTTTTAGGAAATATTGTAGAATTAAGTGATGGCCGACAGGCAGAAGTGATATATTTTGGACATTTTCTGGCTTCACGGCCAGTTGTGTTTACTTCGGATAGGCAATACATTGACATTGACTTAGAACGCACTAAGAATCTGAGTATTGTAAAAGTTATCAGAGCTTAATTGCAGAAAATAAAATTAGATAAGGGGTACGCTTATGAAAAGAAAGGCCGTTGTACTGTTGTCTGGCGGGCTGGATTCTACGGTATGTATGGCGGTTGCAAACAGTGAAGGGTATGAATTGCTCCCGATTAGTTTTAATTATCACCAGCGGCACAAGCGAGAACTTGAGGCTGCTGCCAGGGTAGCGCAGTATTATAATGTTAGCCGTCACTTAATTATTGAAACAAATATGGAAGCCATTGGCGGCAGTGCGCTGACTGACCCGAAGCTGGCTGTTCCGAAGGGGCATCCCGGTACTCAAGAAGTACCAATTACCTATGTGCCTGCCCGGAATTTGATTTTTTTGAGCTATGCGCTTGGCTATGCTGAAGTCACTGGGGCTGACCGGGTGTATATTGGTGTTAATGCTCTGGATTATTCAGGCTATCCGGATTGTCGTCCCGAATTCATTGCCATGTTTCAGCAGTGGGCCGACTATGCTACCAAAGCAACGGCTGAGGATGGCCGAAAAATTATTATTGAGACGCCGCTGATAGCTCTAACCAAAAAAGAGATTGTGTTATTAGGGGACAAGCTGGCAGCACCGCTTCATCTGACAACAAGCTGTTATCAGGGCGGGGATGCAGCCTGTGGACAATGTGACAGCTGCCTGTTGCGACTTAAAGGATTTGCTGAGGCAGGACTGAATGACCCTATTTTGTATCATACTAGGAGTGAATAACATGAAACAAATGACCCAAGGTAAGAACGGGATTAAGGATGTTCAAAATAGCTGTGATGATCGTGGTATTGCTATTCAAAAGGTTGGGGTCAGTGATGTTCACTTGCCTTTTTTGATAAAAACCAAAAATGGCTCATTTCAGTCAGTATTGGCCAAGATTAAACTCACTGTAGATTTACCACAAGAGTTTAAAGGTACACATATGAGCCGTTTTATTGAGATTCTGAGCGATTGGAGTCAGAAACCAGTATCTTATCGGGAAGTTGAATATATACTGACTGATACGATCGATCGCTTACATGCCATGCGAGCCAATATTGATATTCATTTTAAATATTTTATTGAAAAAGCGGCACCTGTAAGCGGCTTAACAAGTATGCTTGATTATGATTGCTTATTCTCCGCTGAATTGGTTCGCGGCCAACAACTGGATTTTATGTTTGGCATAACTGTGCCATTTACATCGCTTTGTCCGTGTAGTAAAGAGATATCACATTATGGAGCTCATAACCAGCGTGGAATTATGCGGGTAAAAATTAAGCAGCATCCTGGAAAATTTGTTTGGATTGAAGATCTGGCAGCTATGATGGAAGAGCAGGGGAGCTGCCAAGTGTATGCGTTGCTAAAACGTGAAGACGAAAAATATGTTACGGAAAAAGCATATGAAAACCCTAAATTTGTGGAAGATGTACTTAGGGATTTAGTATTAACGTTACGCAATATTGATGGTATCGAGATGTTTGAAGTAGAATGCGAAAATTATGAATCCATTCATAATCATAGTGCTTATGCAGCGCATGCGGAGTACGTAAAACGATAAAACAAATGACTTATGCTAGATCCTGTAAAACTGCCGAATTGCTACTACGACGCAATCGCGGTATTAGCGCCATCCAGGTGTGTTGCGGCAGAACCTTTAGTTGTTGTCACTATCTGGTAGACTAACACATGCGGCGCCAGACTCCTTAAACAGAGTCCGGCGCCGTCAGTGTTTTACTTGTTATAAAGCGTTTTTAGTTGCTCGGTATATCATATTTTTCTGTTAACGTTTGATTAGCATTTTGATTTTTGGCATTAGCCGTAGCGGTGCTGCTGGTGGTTTGCGATTGTTTGGCCAGCTTGCTTAACTCGCTCATATTGGCTGAGCTAGCTGAAGTGCTGGAGGAAGTGTTGGTTGCCGAAGTATTGCTAGAATAATCGTTGTTAGCATCCATTTTAGCAGTCAGAGTACCGTATTCACTTTTGCTTGCGGCTTGTTTGCTTTGTTTGGATTGTTCCACAGTGATACCTCCTTGTTATTTTACATTTGGTCACGTGACCAATAATAGTATCAGACATCAGATATCAACTCATACCAGGGATTTTTTGCCCCTTATTCATTCTATCTGCTGAGGAAATATAATCTTTTTGAGGAAAATATGAAACAGTTAATTGTGAATGCCGATGATTTCGGTTTACATGAAACTATTAATCTTGGTATTATTAAAGGATACACTAAAGGATGTATAACCAGTACATCCATAATGGCTGGTGCTCCTGCGTTTGAACATGCTGCCGCTCTAGCGGCAGAACATCCGCAGTTAGGTATCGGCGTACATCTCACATTGGTCGGCGGAGCTCCGGTGGCTGAGCCGGGGCAGGTCAGTTCGCTACTTGATGCTGATGGGTTGTTATGTTCTAGTTACCCGGTGTTTTTAAAAAAGTATTGCTTAGCAGGGATTTGTCTGGAAGAGGTCAGGCTTGAGTTTACTGCCCAAGTGAAAAAAGTAATAGCAACAGGAATTACCATTACCCATCTTGATAGTCATCAGCATCTGCATGTAGTGCCTGGGATCATCGATGTGGTCATAGATATTGCTAAACAATTTAATATTCGAGCTTTGCGGATTCCTGCCGAGCCGCTATTATTCTCGGGCGGATTCAGACCAGGTATCGGCAGGATTATTGGCCGCACAGGCCTTAGTGTGCTGGCCAGGTTGGCCCGGTTGAAGGCTCAGCGCGCGGGATTGGCAGTGCCTGAACATTTTTATGGAATGTTAGCCGGTGGCAATATGGATGAACGGCTTTTGCTTACCATTATTGACAATCTACCTAATGGGCTGTCAGAAATTATGGTACATCCAGGTGTGGACAATCAAATGTTAAACCAGACATTTGGCTGGGGCTACCAATGGCAGCAGGAATTAGCGGCAGTTACTAGTCCGCGGGTTCTTGCATGTCTTACGCAGCGTCAGGTTAAACTGGTAGCATTTAGTAGTCTATATAACTAACAGATTGGGGGATTTTATGAAGGTATTAGTAACTGGTGGTGCCGGATTTATCGGATCGCACACGGTTGACAAAATGTTGGATCTTGGTTGGGAGGTTGTCGTAATTGATAATCTCAGTACAGGCGTGCGTACCAATGTGCCTGACGGCGTCAAGCTGATGGAAATGGATATCATGGACAGCCAACTATTAGAGGTATTTTTACAGGAAAAATTTGATTGCGTGGTACACCTTGCTGCGCAAACATCAGTGCCCTATTCTATTGACAATCCTGATATTGATTGCCAGGTAAATGTGCTAGGGCTGGTAAACGTTTTGGAAGCTTGCCGCAAAACTGGGGTGAAACGTGTCGTGTTTGCCTCAAGCGCTGCGGTATATGGAGATGCAGACAGTCTGCCAATTACTGAGGAAGCAGCGCTTAGACCAGAGTCTTTTTATGGCCTTACCAAATGTATGGGCGAAAAGTATTTGGATCTATACCGTCAGATATATCAGCTTGACTATGTTGTTCTCCGATATGCAAACGTATATGGTGAACGCCAGGGAGACGGTGGGGAAGGTGGAGTTATTAGCATTTTTACTCGCAGAATTCACCAGAACTTACCTATTTCTATTTTTGGTGATGGAGGCCAGACAAGAGACTTTATTTATGTTGGCGATGTTGCGGCGGCTAATTGTCAAGCGCTTATGTCACATACAAAGGTTAATCGGGTATATAACATCAGCAGTCAGACCCAAACAAGTATTAACCATTTGGTCGAGGCATTAGCCGAGGTGGCTGGCAAGCAAATTACTAAGAACTATCTGCCAGCCAGGGAAGGAGATATTTATCGTTCCATACTCTCCAACCAGGCGGCTTTGGCAGGTATTGGCTGGCAGGCTCACACGCCGTTAATCGAAGGATTACGGAGAACTTACCGCTATTTAGAAAAAACACTATAGTTGTTGCTCTGTGGATAAGTATGTGACAGGTTAACTTTTTTTGTAGAATACATAATATTTTGCAGGAGAAAAATATCATCACAGCCAATTTACAAATATATACCCTATTATTATGGATATAATAATAGGGTATACATTGCTATCCACAGTAGTCATACACGGATTGAAAAAGGAGTGAAAGTTGCTATGGGACTGGCGATTAAACCAAAGCTCTGTAAAGGCTGTGGTATTTGCGTGCATTTTTGCCCTAAAGCGGTTCTGGATTTGGACGAAATGGGAAAAATTTATGTAAAAGATCCAGATAAATGTATTATCTGTGGTCAATGCGAACTGCGTTGCCCGGACTATGCTATTAAAGTAACCAAAGAAGAGAAAGCGAAGGCAAACAATAAAGGGGGGGATGTTAAGTGACTAAGGCTCGTTTAATGCAGGGTAATCAGGCTTGCGCTGAAGGCGCGCTGGCTGCCGGAGTTCGTTTTTTTGCTGGCTATCCCATTACCCCGAGTACTGAAGTAGCTGAAATCCTTGCGGAAAAACTGCCAGAGGTAGGCGGCAAGTTTATCCAAATGGAAGATGAAATTGCTAGTATGGGTGCTGTATGCGGCGCATCGCTGACCGGAGTGAAAGCACTTACTGCTACCAGTGGTCCTGGCTTTTCGCTAAAGCAGGAATTGATTGGTTATGCATCCATTGCTGAAATTCCGGTTGTAATTGTTAATGTGCAGCGTTTAGGACCAAGTACTGGTAAACCTACATCACCTGGTCAAGGCGATGTTATGCAAGCTCGCTGGGGCAGTCATGGTGACCGTGGAGTCATTGCCTTGTCGCCAGCTTCGGTGCGTGAGTGTTTTGATATAACCGTAAAAGCAGTTAATTTTTCTGAAAAATTCCGCACTCCCGTTGTTCTGTTGTTGGACGAAGTTATCGGGCATATGCGCGAGCGAGTGGAGCTGCCGGAACCAGAAGAAATTGAAATCGTTAATCGCAAAGTGCCTAGCGTGCCTCCAAGCGAGTATCAGGCGTATAAACCTGATGCGGATGGCGTACCGCCTATGGCGGCTTTTGGGTCCGGTTATTATTACCATGTAACCGGCTTAATTCATAATTATCTGGGACAGCCTACTCAGGCAAATGATCTTACCGCTGAGCTAATTGAGCGTTTGCATACTAAAATTGAAAATGCCAAAGCGGAACTGACACTGTATACTGAGCATTATCTTGAAGATGCCGAAGTACTGGTTGTTTCTTATGGCGGTTCGGCCAGGGCAGCGATTGCTGCGGTTAAGGCTGCTAGAGAACAAGGCATTAAAGCAGGGCTCTTAAAATTGATAACCATCTGGCCGTTCCCTGGTGATCTTGTAAAACAGGCGGCAGAGAAGGTTAAAAAAGTCATTGTGCCTGAAATGAACTATGGTCAGTTGGTCGGTGAAATTGAGCGGTATGTAGGTCAAGAGAAAGTCGTTTCTGTTACTAGAGTCGACGGTGAACTATTTAAACCGGAAGAAATACTTGCACCGATTGTAACAGCTGCTGGAGGTGCTAAATAATGGCAGACATTGAAAAATATTTACGGCCGTCAGCTTTCCCACATATCTGGTGCCCTGGCTGCGGTAATGGTATTGTATTGGCTTCCATCATTCGCGCCATTGACAAATTAGGTCTTGATCAAGAAAAAACAATTATAGTTTCAGGAATTGGCTGCTCGTCTCGGGCATCCGGTTACATGAACTTTAACACGGTTCATACTGCCCATGGCAGAGCATTAACATTTGCTACAGGCATTAAGTTGGCCAAGCCTGAACTGACTGTTTTGGTTATTACTGGTGATGGCGACGCTACCGCTATCGGTGGCAATCATTTCATTCATGCTGCTAGACGGAATATCGACATAACAACTATTATCTTTAACAATAATATTTATGGTATGACTGGCGGCCAATCTTCACCGCTTACGCCGCTGGCAAGCAGATCAACGACAGCACCGTTTGGTCATATTGAGCGGTCATTTGACGTTGGTGCGTTAGCGATTGCCGCTGGCGCTACGTATGTAGCCAGGGCAACTGCCTACCATGCCAATCTGTTGACAGACTTAGTTGTCAAAGGTATCGAGAATAAAGGTTTTTCAGTAATTGATGCTATTACTCAGTGTCCTGTCTCTTATGGACGCAAGAACAAGATGGGTACGGCAGCCAAAATGCTGGAATGGCAGAAAGAACGCGCAGTTACTGTGCAAGCAGCTTCCAAACTTTCGCCAGAGCAGCTTAAAGATAAATTTATTATTGGTGAACTTCATCGTTCAGAAGCCCCTGAGTATACTGCTGAATATGACAAACTCATTGCGCATGTTCAGGCTAAAAGGGGGAATAAGTAATGTGGCAAATTAGCTTAAGCGGTACTGGCGGTCAAGGTCTGATTCTTGCTGGTATTATTTTAGCGGAAGCAGCTATTCTTGACGGCAAACAGACCATTCAGACCCAGTCCTATGGTCCAGAAGCCAGAGGGGGAGCCAGTAAATCAGAAGTCATTATTAGTGACAAGGAAATTGATTATCCGAAAGCTACCTCGGCAGATATTTTACTGGCTATGAGCCAGGAAGCCTGCAATAAATATATTGGGCTATTAAAACAAGGTGGTAAATTGATTGTTGATAGCTCACTGGTAAAAACCGTGCCAGAAGTCGATGCTAAAGTTCTGGCATTGCCGATAACCCATATTGCCCGTAATGAATTAGGCAATGTTATGGTAGCCAATATTATTGCACTTGGTGCTTTAGTTGGTTTTACTGAGTTAGTCGGGCTGGATAGTTTGACCAAAGCCGTATTGGCCAGAGTACCTAAAGGTACTGAGGAACTTAATAAAAAAGCGCTTGATACCGGATTTGCCTTAGGGCAGGCGGAAAAATAAACGGAAAAAGGAGTCTTTCTTAGCGAAAGGCTCCTTTTTTTGCACTACCCTGTAATATTTTCGGCTAATATTTCAGCAACATGTTTGACTTTCACGCTTGGCAACTGCTTATCCAGGCCACCCTGAATTTGCATCATGCATGCAGGACAAGCAACGGCAACAATATCTGCTTCACTGGCCTTAATATTGGTGATTTTTTCTTTGAGGATTGGCATGGATAGTTCGGTGTATTTGACACCAAAAGCACCAGCCATACCACAGCATTTATCACAGTCTTTCATTTCTACCAGCTCATAGCCTTGGGCTGCTTCCAGCAGTTGGCGTGGTTCGGTATAAATGCCAAGGCCGCGTTTCATATGGCAAGAATCATGATAGGTTACTTTTCTGTTGCCAGGTGTTTTGGTTAACCGACCAGTTTTTTCATATTCTTTTGCGACAAAGCTGGTAAACTCGCAGACCTTGTGGCCAAGTTTTTCGGCCCGCAGTTGCCAGGCTGGCTCATCTTCAAATAACTCAACATAGGTCTGATGCCAGGTTTCAGCACAAGTCGGGCAAGCGGAAAGAATGACGTCTGCGCCCGAAGCTTCGAAGGCCTCAATATTCTTTTTGGCAATTCGTTTGGTTGTTTCACGATCACCCATCCCTAAAACCGGCTTACCGCAGCAGCTTTGTTCTTCCGGGAAAACGACTTGCATATTAAGGTCTTGGAGTACCTTATATACGGACTCACCTGTTTCGGGAAAGATAAAGTCAATGTTGCAACCGCTAAAGAAGGCAATTTTTTTCGCGGGGCTATTTATTTTCTTGGTTATCTTGGTTACGCGGTCACGGAAGGGGGTATCAGCTATAGCAGGTAGACTACGCTCTTTAGCCATGCCAGCTAAAAACAGTGGTAAGTGACGGATTACACGGCCGGACTGGAAGGGTTTTTGGCCGATGGAGGCTATGCGCAGCAGGGTGTGGAATACCTTGCGATTAGATATGACATTTTCAAATACCGCTTTAACCCCAAAAGGCAGGCCATGTTCCTTAACGGCTCTGGCTCTAAGTTCTTCAATAAGGTATGGTATATCAATTTTACCAGGACATATTTCCACGCATTTGCGGCAACCAATACATAATTCGTTTATTTTTTCAAAATCTCCCATACTGTTGAGAAATGCTGTCAGTATTGCTCCGATACCGCCGGCGTAGATGTGGCCATACACGTGACCGCCAACAATGGTGTAAACCGGGCATACATTCAGACAAGAGGCACACCGAACACATTGGTAGATTTCTTTGAATTTATTGTCATGGGCAGCTTTTAGGCGGCCATTATCAAATAAAATAATATGAAGTTCTTTATCTTGCTCAACCCATTTACCGTTTTGCTTGACCATTACCGGAGTTATACCGGAAGTCATGGTCATATAGCTGGTCATAAGCTGGGCGGTGGCATTACGCGGCAATGTGCGTAGGATGGGAGCAGCATCTTTTATCGTAGGAATCAATTTTTCATAACCAATGATGACCACATGAATTCGCGGCAAAGTGGTGACAAGTCGGGCATTACCTTCATTGGTTACCAGGCCAATAGCGCCATTTTCAGCAATACCAAAGTTTGCCCCCGATATGCCCATGTCCGCATTCAGGAATTCGCTGCGTAGGGCTTTACGAGCAGCTTGCACCATAAACGGAATATCGGTAGGAATTTCTTGTTTCAGCTCTTTGGAGAAATAGGCGGCAACTTGTTCGCGATTTAAGTGAATGGCTGGCATAACCATATGTGAGGGTTTATGACCAGCTAAAGATATGATCCATTCGCCCAGATCAGTTTCTTTAACATGAATACCGGCTGCCACTAAGTCGTCGTTTAGGTGAATTTCCTCAGAGGCCATGGATTTGGATTTTACAATTCGTTTAACATTCTTTTCTTTACATAGGTTTAGCAAATATTCTTTCAATGCTTTGCCATCTTTGGCCCGAAATACTTTAGCCCCTCGTTTTGTTGCTTCGGCTTCAAATTTATTTGCAATGTTTTCAATATCGGCAACGGTTTTTTGTTTCATTTGCCGGACCTGTTCACGTAGGGCATCAATATCCGCAACATTTTCGTAAGCTTTTGCTCTAGCTATAGGGTAGGCTTCTGCAAAACGTCCTAAGGCACCACGCAAGACTTGATCATTTAATTTTTCTTTAATTTCATTTTTTATATTACGATTTTTTGTTTCCATTAGTGATTACCTCCGTTAATTTCTTCATCAACGGCAATGAGAACAAAACGACTGGGA
>NZ_JBYKYF010000002.1:3375-12106 GCF_057736855.1 Sporomusa sp. | reverse complement strand
GATATCGGCGGTACGGCTAGGACCGGTAATAAAGGTGATATAACCACGGTCGTAGACTTTGGAGACGACCTCCATGGCTTCTGTTATTCCGGGTACTATCTTACTACTATTCATAAAGACAATGTGGACAGGAGGTAGCATGGAGACAAGCCGACTTTCAAACGCTAATGCATCCTGGCAGACACTACCTGACTCGGCAATACCAAATTCAACGGCAGAGATGCCAATATCGGCGGTTTCGGCATGTTCGGCAATATCTGCCTGCGTGTTATACAGGCTGACACCGATTTATGTTATCGCAGATTTAATTCCAGATGATTGTATCAGCGGGCTTTCAACTGCTACTATTTTGCGAGCATTGGTGTATTTTATCAAATTAGTGACTATGTCTTTGGCTTCAACCGCTGTCTTAACACGAAATACTTCGGTGGCCGCATTTTTTGCTCTGGTTTCGAATTCAGAAAACAAACTTGCATTCGTATAAGAGGTAAGCGCTTGGTCCCAATTTTCACTCACTTTTTTCAAAATATCCACTCCCCTATAACAGATTTCAACGGTATGATGGTCTGACCAGTATAACATTTCGCAACAAATACCAAAAAATCCTCTTGCCAATTAACAAAAAACGCAAAAAATACAGAAAAATTTTTAAATTTTAAGTTTGGATAATTTTTGTTTTATTCAGCAGGAGAAAAGTTAGCTATAGGGAATAGATAATAATAGCATAAATTTGATAGTGTAAGGGAATAGGTGCTTTATGCTTAATAGGGAAGTCCGGTGTAATGCCGGCACGGTCCCGCCACTGTAATGGGGATGCTGCCTAATATATGCCACTGGGAAACTGGGAAGGCTTAGGTATGCGATGAACCAGAGTCAGGAGACCTGCCTATTCTAACACACACCGCTAGGACCTACGGAAGATGGGCAGGTGTGGGTACAATATTCAGGCAATTTTATTTGCTGTTTGGTGTTTACCCCCTGCTGAAGGGGGTTTTTCTATTGGCTGATAAAAAAATGCGCAAAGGGATAACTACAGGAACTTGTGCTGCAGCGGCCGCTAAGGCAGCAGTTATGGTTTGGTTAGGCCAGCCTGTGGCGATAACTCATGTTTTTTCACCGCAAGATGTACGATTGACGGTACCAGTAGCTGAAAGCCGGTTGGTTGCCAGTGGCGGAATGGCTGCAGTAATTAAAGATGCTGGTGATGATCCGGATATAACCAATGGTGTTAGGATTAAGGCGGAAGTAAAGATTACTGATACGCCGGGAGTAGTAATTAAAGCCGGTGGGGGAGTAGGAATCGTGAGTAAGCCCGGACTGGCGGTGCCGGTGAGTGAACCGGCCGTAAATCCGGGCCCGCGTTTGATGATTACCAGAGCTGTGGGCAGAGTGTTTGCCAAAAGGTAAAGGCGCTATTGTAACCATCTCAATTCCTGAAGGAGAAACATTAGCCGCCAGAACGCTTAATCCTAACTGGGGATTAAGCTTTTCGACTGCTAATATTGTGCCGATATTAGGTTCAGCTCCAGAGGCGCTGGAAGGCTTACTGGTAGCTGATGTGATTTTGATAGGCGGCAGTGGTGGGAAGTTGCCTGACATTTTGCGTTGTACTGATCAATTGCTGAAACCGGGGGGCGGCTTATTGTAACAGCAGTTACCGTCGAAACCTTGTCTACCGCCCTTGTGATTATGCAGCAACGTTCTGACTATCATGTCGAGGCGTGCAGTGTGCAAGTGACGCGGAATCAGCCGGCGGGTGCCGGCCATATGTTTAAAGCCCTTAATCCAGTAGCTATCATTACATGTACTAAACAGGCTGACCAATAAGTAAGCAGTCTAAAGGAAGGAGATTATCCATGAAAGTATTTTTTGTTGGAGCCGGTCCGGGCGATCCTGAACTCATTACGGTGAAAGGACAGCGTCTTTTGAATCAGGCGGATATTATTATTTATGCCGGTTCATTAGTTAATCCTGCGCTGTTATCTTTGGCGAAAAACGGTGCTGTTGTTTATAATAGCGCTTCCATGACGTTGGATGAAGTCATTGCGGTTATGGAACAAGGGGTTAAAGACAATAAGCTGGTAGTTCGGTTACATACCGGTGATCCCAGCATTTATGGTGCGATTCAGGAGCAAATGGATGCCTTGGCACGCAAAAACATCGATTTCGAAGTTATTCCAGGGGTTAGCTCCTTCCTAGCTACTGCAGCGCATTAAAACAGGAATATACATTGCCTGATGTATCCCAGACGGTAATTATTACCCGGTTAGAAGGACGTACTCCTGTACCGGAAAAGGAAAAATTAGTTAAACTGGCCAGCCATCAGGCCACCATGTGTATTTTCCTGAGTGTACATATGCTGGACAATGTGGTCAAAGAACTTGTAGATGGCGGGTATACCTATGAAACGCCAGTAGCCATTGTGCAAAAAGCATCCTGGCCTGATCAAAAAATTTTTCGCGCGACGTTAGGCACCATTGCCCAAATTGCTAGAGAAAACATGATTGACCGTACGGCCATGATTGTGGTCGGTAAGGTATTAGATACTAATTATGCTTTGTCGCGGCTGTATGCGCCGGAATTTGGCCATATGTTCAGGCCCGCGCAGGAGGTTAAATAAGTTGTGAAGCTGGCTGTCATCTCAGTTACCCGTAAAGGGGCTGAATTAGCTGAACGGATAGCACCGCTCTTAGGCCCAGAGGTAGATGTCTATGCTAAGCGTGGGCGTAATCTTCCTGGTTCAGCTAATACTTATAGTTCTTTACATGATTTGGTAAGTGAAATATTTCCCCTATATGATGGCTTGGTTTTTATTATGGCAACAGGAATCGTCGTGAGGGTTATCGCAGCCCATGTAAAGGACAAGCGGTTTGACCCGGCGGTAGTGGTCATGGATGATGGCGGCAACTATGCCATTAGTCTGTTGTCCGGTCACATCGGTGGCGGCAATCAATTAGCTAGGATTGTGAGCGCTGCCGGCGCTATGCCAGTGATCACCACAGCTACTGATGTCGCCAAACTTCCGGCTGCTGATGTATTGGCCGTTAGACTGAACTTGACTATTGAACCGTTTAATTCAGTAAAAACAATAAACTCAGCCATTGTTAATGGTGATAGGGTACTGTTTTTTATTGATAACGACCTAGCTGAGAGCGAACGGTATATTTCTCTGGCTGCCCGGTATAATGTTGCGTTAGGTGATAGTAATCAACTTATTTATACAGACAAGTATGATGCAGCGGTAGTTATTACTGACAGGGAATTTACGATTCGTAAACCACATCTGTATCTACGTCCTAACAGACTAGCACTCGGTATTGGTTGCCGACGGGATACCACCAGTGCTGAAATTTTGTCAGCAATTAAACTAGCTTGTCAAACAATTGGACGGGATGTTGACAGTGTTGCAGTGATGGGCAGCACGGTTATAAAAGCTGATGAGCCAGGCCTGCTTGCTACAGCAGAGCACCTGGGTGTGCCGATAAAATTTTTTACTCATGAGCAACTCAAGCAGTGTATCCAACAATATGAGTTATCGTTATCTGCGTTTGTTAATGAAAAGATAGGAGTGGGAAATGTATGCGAACCAGCAGCAATACTAGCGGGGCGGAACCACCATCTGATTTTGCCCAAAACCAAGTATTCCAAAGTGACGGTGGCCGTAACAACGGTAAAATATCGGTGGTGGGAATAGGACCGGGAAGCCTGGTGGATATGACGCCCCGAGCCCGACAAGCGATTGAAAATGCCGATATTGTTGTTGGCTATGATACATATTTGGATTTGATAAAGGATTTGTTACAAGACAAAGCCACAATTGGCACAAGCATGATGCAGGAAATTGACCGCTGTCAGGCAGCTGTTGATAAAGCAATGACTGGAAAACAGGTAGCGGTAATTTCTAGCGGTGATCCTGGAATATATGGTATGGCAGGTTTGGTGCTTGAACTTGTAAGCAAACATCCGGTAACGCTTCAGCCAGAAGTTGAGGTGATTCCCGGTATTAGTGCCGTCGGCGCAGCTGCTGCCATCTTAGGAGCACCGCTGATGCATGATTTCGCGGTTATCAGCCTCAGTGATTTGTTAACTCCTTGGGAAATGATTGAAAAAAGAGTAGAAATGGCGGTAGCCGGAGATTTTGTTATTGCTATCTATAACCCCAAAAGTAGGCGGCGGACAAGCCAAATTGAAATTGTGCGCGAGATTGCGCTAAAGCACCGACGGGCTGATACACCTGTGGGAATTGTGCATCACGCTACTCGGAGTAAAGAAGCTATGACGTTGTCAACCTTGGAGAATTTTACGCATGAGCATATTGATATGTTTTCGTTGGTGATTATTGGCAACAGTCAGACTTATGTGGCTAATGGTAAAATGATTACTCCCAGAGGCTATCACATATGATTTTAGTACTGGCTGGCACAAAGGATGGACGGGAATTGGCTGTCCATTTGGCTGAACGCGGTTATAAGGTATTGGTTTCGGTAATCAGTGATTATGGTCGGCAATTGTTGGAATTACCAGGACTTGCTGTTCATATCGGTCAACTGTCTTTGGCGGGGATGAAGGAATTGATAGCAGCCCAAGGCATAAAAGCTGTTGTGGATGCCAGCCATCCCTATGCCGTGAATGTATCAGCAACTGCCATGGCGGCCTGTAGAGCCAGCGGGATTCAGTATATCCGCTATGAGCGGTCGAAAGTCAGTGTCCCTAACTATGAAAAGCTGCATATAGTTAAAGATGCTACGGAAGCCGCAAGGGTTGCCGCAGGGCTTGGCAAGGTAATTTTTTTGACTACCGGTAGCCGTACATTACACATATTTAAGGCTGAACCGCTGCTGGCAGATTGCCGCCTGATTGCCCGGGTGCTTCCCCAGCCGGATGTGATATCCGAATGTATTGCATTAGGGTTTAGTCCTGGCGATATTGTTGCCATTAAAGGGCCGTTTTCGCATGCGCTTAATGTGGCACTATTCAAAGAGTATGGGGCAGAGGTTGTAATAACCAAAAACAGTGGTACTATTGGCGGTGCTGATACCAAAATATCAGCCGCTATGGAACTGGGACTGCCGCTGATTGTTATTGACCGTCCGGCCATGGAATATAAGAATCTGTGCAAGACACAAGCCGAAGTTCTGGCGCTGCTGGCTAATATAGCAAGCAATAATTGGTTTACTTGCTAGCCAAAGGATTTGTTAGCCGCTGTGATTATATGGAGGGAATACTATGGAATTTATAACAGACCCCCTGGCTATTGAAAACCGCAGTATGGAGATTATTGCACCCTACTTGGACGGTTTGCATTTAGATGAACGAGCAAGTAAAGTCTATTTGCGCATTATTCACGCTGCCGGTGACCCCGACTATGCCCGGATTATCAAAATGCATCCGGAAGCAATTGCTTCCGGACTTGCCGCGCTACAAAGCGGTTGTAATATTTTCTGTGATGTAGAAATGGTGCGCACTGGTATTAACAAACGCCGGCTAACTGAACTCGGCGGTCAGGCCTATTGTCTGGTGGCTGATGAAGGTGTGGCTCAGGAAGCTAAGGCTGCCGGTATTACTCGTTCGATGGCGGCTATGCGCAAATTTGGTGATAAGCTCAATGACGCCATTGTGGCTATCGGCAATGCTCCTACGGCCTTGTTGGAAGTGTTGACAATGGTTAAAGAAAAAAGTATCAAACCAGCATTGATCGTTGACGTACCTGTTGGCTTTGTCGGTGCTGCCGAAGCTAAAGACCTGCTGCATACGACTTCGCCAGTGCCATATATCACTGTATTAGGCAACAAAGGTGGTAGTCCCATTGCAGCCGCTATCGTTAACGCAATGATATATATGCTGGGTCGTTAACGTACTGAATATAGGGGGGAATGCCCATGGGCCAAATATCCATTCCTCGGATAGTTATAGCCGGAGTCAGCAGTGGTGTTGGTAAAACCACCATTGTTACCGGTATATTGTCAGCTCTGGCTCAACGCGGCCTTAACGTGCAGTCCTATAAAATTGGTCCTGACTATATTGACCCAGGCTTTCATCGTCTAGCCAGCGGCAAAAACGCACACAATCTTGACACTTGGCTGGTACCGCCGGAAACCTTAACAGCAATCTTTGCCAGTACTGCAGCAGGAAATGATATTGCTGTTATTGAAGGGGTTATGGGATTGTATGATGGCGGGCGCGCGGGTATGAGCAGCACGGCTGCGGTAGCAAAAATGCTGAATGCGCCAGTAGTTTTGGTTATTAATGCCAAGTCTATGGGCGAGAGTGCTGCGGCGATGGCGCTGGGGTTTAAAATGTATGATCCGGAGGTTAAGCTGGCTGGGGTCATTTTGAATCGGCTTGGTTCCGAAAGCCACAAGTTAATGATTTGTGAAGCATTTGCCAAACTTGGAATTCCGGTTCTTGGCACCATGTTTTGTAATCACGAGCTGGTCATGCCGGAGCGGCATCTGGGTTTGACACCGGTGACTGAACAGGATGCATCTGCCATTGTGGCGGAAATGGGGCGCCAAGTGGCTAAAGCAGTTGCTTTGGATGACTTGTTGGAGCTGGCAAAAAACACTGAGCCATTAACCCATTATCATATATCTGCTGCCGATGAACCGATAGGGCGGGCAAGAGTCCGGATTGGTGTAGCCCAGGATGATGTTTTCACTTTTTATTACCCATCCAGTCTGGAGGTTTTGGAATCAGTTGGCGCCGAACTTGTGTCTTTTAGTCCGCTTAAGGACAGGTATTTGCCTGATGTGGATGGGCTACTATTGGGCGGCGGGTTTCCGGAGATGTTCGTCAGGGAGTTGTCGGCCAATGTTTCGATGAGAAAGGCTATAATGCGCGCAGCAGCAGAGGGCATGCCTATTTATGCGGAATGTGGCGGTCTTATGTATCTGGCACGTCAGATTATTGATTTCGCTGGGCAGGCGTATGATATGGTTGGAATTATTCCGGCGGTATGCCAGATGCAGTCTACGCTTGAAACCGTAGGTTATGTCGAAACAACCGCCCTGCAGGATAATGTGTTATGCTGCAGCGGTGAATCGCTGCGCGGTCATGAATTTCATTTTTCCCGGATGATTCCTGATATAAGTACCGAGGAGTTTCCGTGGGCGTTTGAATTCAAAAAAATGCGGACAGGAGCCAAATACCCTGGGGGTTATGCGGCAGGTGAGGTATTGGCGTCCTATCTGCACATGCATTTTGCCGGTAATAGACAAGCTGCCAGACGGTTTGTTGAACGATGCAAACGATACAAGCACTCGACCGGCCAAGGAGGAATTTATTAGTATGTCAGCAAAAATTGTTTTGGTTACCGGCGGGGCACGCAGCGGTAAGAGTACATTTGCTGAGCGGTATGCGGCGCAAGGCGGGAGAAAGGTTGCATATATTGCTACTGCTCAGATTTATGATGATGAAATGCAAGAAAGGGTAACACTCCATCGAAGTCGCCGGCCAGCCAGTTGGCCGACGTTCGAGGCCCCTTACCATGCCGAAGAGGCTATGGCTCAGGCTGTCCAGTGTGCCGATGCGGTGCTGTTTGACTGTCTGACACTATATACCAGTAATTTACTCTTAGCTCCGGATGCACCCACTGACCGGGAAGAACGTTATCAAGCTGTATTGGCAGCTATCGATAAACTATTAGCAGCTGCCAAACAGGCGTCTGGGGATGTGATTTTTGTTACCAATGAAGTCGGCACGGGTATTGTGCCAGAAAACGCGCTGGCGCGTGAGTATCGCGATGTTGCTGGTATGGTGAATCAGAGAGTAGCTAACATGGCTGATGAAGTATATCTGGTGGTTTGCGGTATGGCTGTGGAACTCAAAAAACTAGCCGTCCGCCTGGGGGAGGCTGGGCATAATGGCTAAAGCGATTATGCTGCAGGGAACCAGTTCGCATGTTGGCAAAAGTATTTTAGCAACAGCCTTATGCCGGATATTTAAACAAGACGGATACCGGGTAACGCCATTTAAAGCTCAAAATATGGCACTTAACTCGTATGTGACGAAAAACGGTGGTGAAATGGGACGAGCCCAGGTAGCTCAAGCGGAGGCCGCAGGATTGGAACCAACGGTAGAAATGAACCCGGTATTATTAAAGCCTACTGGTAATGCCTGTTCACAAGTCATTGTTATGGGGAAGCCTGTTGGCAATATGTCGGCTAGCGAATATCACTCTGGTTATAGTTTTACTGTGCAGGGGATTATATCCCAGTGTCTTGAGAAACTGCATAACGATTTTGAGATTATCGTAATTGAAGGCGCTGGCTCTCCCGCAGAGGTTAACCTCAAAGCCAATGATATTGTTAATATGCGGATTGCCAAACTGGCGGCAGCACCGGTACTCTTGGTGGCCGATATTGACAGGGGTGGAGCACTGGCTTCCATCGTTGGCACACTGGAGCTATTAGAGCCGGATGAGCGCGAGCTGGTTAAAGGCATTATTATAAATAAATTCCGGGGCGATATGAAGTTGTTGAAACCAGCACTGGATTTTCTCGAAGCCAAGACAGGTAAGCCAGTCGTTGGTGTTATCCCTCATCTTGACCGCTTGGGGATTGATGATGAGGACTCGGTATCGCTGGAAGATAAACAACCGTTGGCCAACAGCGGTGATCTCGACATTGCTGTGCTGTGTCTTCCGAGAATATCCAATTTTACCGATTTTGATGCTTTAGCCCGCGAAACCGATGTTCGGCTGAGATATGTACACCAGGGAGAGGCCATTGGC
>NZ_JBYKYF010000002.1:0-3365 GCF_057736855.1 Sporomusa sp. | reverse complement strand
GAGCAAGAACTTATTAAGTTGGTCAAAAGCGGGACTCCCGTTGTCGGTATTTGCGGTGGTTACCAAATGATGGGGAGAGAAATACAAGACCCTGACCATACCGAATCAGACATGGAAACCGTCATGGGGTTAGGCCTGATTGATAGTATTACGGTTTTTGCTGCTGATAAAGTAACCCATCAAGTCCAAGCGAGGGCTGCCAATCATAAATTTTTAGGAATTAATTTTAGCGGTGATACTCTGACAGGTTACGAAATACATATGGGTCGTACCCAGTTTCTGAGCTCGGTTGATCATGCTTTTACCATTATTACCCGTTCCGGTGAACCAGTGAATATACCTGACGGTGCTGTTTCTTCAGACGGATTGGTTATGGGAACTTATCTGCATGGAATCTTTGATAATGATGCTTATCGGCGGGCTGTGCTTGACGCGCTGCGAGTGCGGAGAGGGCTGGCACCGCTGGGGAGCTTTCAGGATACGCAGGCACTTAAACATGCTGCTTATGACCGGTTGGCAGAGGTTGTCCGCCAGAGTTTGAATATGGACTTAGTTTATCACATTATGCATGAAGCCGGTGGTAGGTAGTTATGGAACACTATATGGCATTAGGTGCGATTATTATTGACCGTTTAATTGGTGATCCGCGAACATCACTACACCCGGTTGTGCTGCTGGGTAATTTTATTGCCTGGCTAGAACGGCAGCTGCTGCATGTCAGCCATTCGGCTATACGTAAAAAACTGGCAGGCGGAGTATTGGTGGCTATTGTGCTGGCAACCGCCTATGGGACAGCATGGCTGATTATAGCAGCTTTACATGCTGTTCACGCCTGGGTCGGATACATCGGCGGTGCCCTGCTGCTGGCATTTACCATAACGCCACGCAGTTTGGCAGAAGCCGGCCGGGAAATTGCCGGGTTTCTGATGACTGAGAATATAGAGCAGGCCAGGTTTAAGGTAGGCTGGATTGTTGGACGTGATACGGCTAAGCTGAATACGTCTGAGGTTACTCGGGCTACGGTGGAAACCGTGGCTGAGAATATTGTTGATGGTATTATATCGCCGCTATTTTATGCTATAATTGGTGGTGTGCCGATGGCTTGGCTGTACCGGGCGGTAAACACGTTGGACTCCATGGTCGGCTACAAAAATGAAAAATACCGGGAGTTTGGCATGGTTGCTGCCCGGCTGGATGATGTGTTTAATTATATTCCTGCAAGGATTACTGGATGTCTAATTATTATCGCTGCTGCGTTGCTGCGACTGGATACCCAAGGTGCTTGGGTGGCCATCAGGCGCGATGCGGCTAAACACCCCAGCCCTAATAGCGGCTTTTCAGAGGCTGGCGTGGCCGGAGCGCTGGGAGTGAGACTGGGTGGTCTCAACTACTACGGCGGAGTGCCTTCATTTCGGGCCTATATGGGTGAGGCAAAACATGAACTTCGTCCTGTACATATTGAACAGACCATTCAAATTATGTACGTAGTTACCACTCTGTTTATTATTGCTGTATTTGTCTGCAAAGAATTGGTTGCGTTATGCTGAGCAGCCATTTAGGGTGGGGGGAATCATACTTTGCAAGATTTTTTTACAGGACTACAGTTTCTTACGCGTATCCGCATTGTGGAGCAAACCGACTGGTCGCCAGCTAGTTTTGGACGCAGCGTAAAATATTTTACGTTGATTGGTGCCATTATCGGCTTGTTATTAGCTGGTTTACATTATGCTTTTAGCCCGTTTTTACCGTCGCATGTCTTGGCGGCTGCAATTATTATTGCTCAAATTGTACTTACCGGCGGTCTGCATTGCGATGGGTTTATGGATACCGCTGACGGCGTATTTTCTGGTCGCTCACGGGAGCGGATACTGGAAATCATGAAAGACAGCCGAGTTGGCGCTAATGGTGTAGTGGCTTTTGGTCTTTTATTATTGCTAAAATATTCGCTTATTACTGATATGAATCCGGCATTACTGACAACTGCCCTTCTCGTTACGCCAGTTGCTGGCCGCATGGCTATGGTTATTTGTATCACTTCTTTTCCTTATGCGCGCCCTGAAGGTATGGGAAAGGCATTTGCCCAGTATGCTGACCGTACTACTCTCCTTATGGCTGGGGTTGTAGCCCTTATCATCGTGATTCCGTTGGGGATGCAGGCCGTCATTAGTGCTGGTTTGGCAGTATTGGCCGGAATCATGTCGGCACGCTACTTAGCTAGGGTGTTAGGCGGTTTAACTGGTGATACTTACGGGGCTGTTACCGAGATCACGGAGTTAGCGGCTTTACTCGTATTTATGATTTAGAACACTAATATGATTCAACTACTGAAAGGTAGACTCTTATATGACTGTTAAAGTTAAAGCACCAGGTTCATGCGGTGAATTGGTTCAGGGAACGATAGATGGGATCAATTTTTTGATTACCTGTCCGGTGGACTGGTATTCTGAAGTCTCGATAATTCCTGGCGGCCATTTGGCAGGTATTGAGCCTAAGACAATGGCGGCTGCGGAGAAAACGCTTGCCTATCTTAATGCTGCCGGCGATTTTGGTCTAACCATAGCATCTGATTTGCCGATAGGCAAAGGTATGGCCTCCAGCAGTGCTGATATCAGTGCGGTGTGTCAGGCTGTTGCGCTGGCAGCTACCGGTAAACGACTGTCATGTGATGAAATCGCTGATATTGCTCTTGCCATTGAACCTACTGATGGAATTTTTTATCCAGGAATCGTTATGTTTGACCATGTGCAGGGAAAGATTCGTCGCCATTTAGGCAATCCTCCGCCAATGAAGATTGCGGTGTTCGATGCTGGTGGCGAGGTTGATACACTGGCTTTTAATGCGCGCGAGGATTTAGCCGCTTTAAATAAAGCTAATGAGCAGCAGATTGCTGTAGCTGTTGAACTGGTAGTACAAGGTCTCAGAACCGGAGATGCCCGGCTTATTGGTCAGGGCGCTACAATGAGTGCAGTTGCCAATCAAAATATCTTATACAAACCTTGTCTTGAACAGGTGATAACCATTAGCCGGGATTTCGGTGCTGTGGGCGTCTGTGTGGCACATAGCGGCACAGTACTGGGGGTTATGTTCTGTGCAGAAGCTATGCATGAACTTTGTATTAGTGCGATAGGCCGCGCCTGTCCGGAAGTTGTTTATTTAAAAACTGTCAGATTAATTGCTGGCGGACTTGTTATAACAGGAGATGATGGCAGTGAATGATGATGATCATGTTCATGGCGGCAACGTGTATGCTTGGGCACGGGAACATCGGGGAGAAGTAACCGATGTACTGGATTATAGTGCAAACATAAATCCGCTAGGTTTGTCTGATCGGGTACGCAAGGCTATTACAGAGTCTATTGAGCAAG
>NZ_JBYKYF010000275.1:0-4260 GCF_057736855.1 Sporomusa sp. | reverse complement strand
ATCTCTAGTAAAATTTTTGTAATGCAAAGTTTTAGTCCAATTTGCCTCACATAAGGCACAAATCCCCGTTTCAAGTGAGCGTTGACGCAAATGGAGTGGCATCACAGCTTGCGCTTCACGATAGCCTGCTTCCTTTCCTTGTCGTTTTCCTATACAATAGCCTAGCAAAAATCCAAACAGTATAGCAATACTAATGAATATCATAGTTGTATCCGCTCATAGCGAAATGATAATAAATAAATGATGGCAGTGCCGACAAGTACAGGAAGAAACAAGCGGTCATTTATTCCCCAGGCTATCATTATGGCGAGTAAACATACGACTACACATTCCATTTTACCAAAACGGTTTGCCAAGTTACGTTGTCCAGCTGAATAGTCACTTCGGGCATCCAAATAATCATCAAATAATTGAACAGCCAATACAAAACTCATTGCAAACAACATGTTATTCCAGCCAAATAGGATTATACCGATCAGTAGTGCTAAACATGATTCCTGAAAACCAGTTAACCGGCTAGGGAACTTATCGCGCAGACTGCTAAACATCCCTACAATATAGCTGCTTAAAAACAACGATAAACTTAAGGATGCATGTATACCAGCGGCTAGGGCTAGCAAAAACATGGCATATAACATAGTACCTTCATTAAAGGTGTTAGCCCAATTGCTTTTTCCGACGACGGCATCGTAGTCTTTATCCAAATAATCATCAGCCAATTTTACAGCTGCAGCGCAGCAGGCTGCAGCTATCGTTATAGCTAAAAACTCAAATATTTCTGGCAACACAGGCTTTCACCTCTTTAAATCCCTGGCTGTAGAGTGCAGAAATAGGAATAATGGTAGCCTTAGGGAAAGCAGTTGTTACACGCAATAGGTTTTCTTTGGCTGAATGTAAATCATATTTGTTGCCTAAAAGCAAATATGATTTACGGACAATACCATAGTTATAGAATTCATGATCAATGCTAGTACTATTACTGGAAAAATCTTTACCAATAACTGATAAGTCTATCATGTGCAAAATCATGTCAGCAGAACGCAGCAGGGCAATAGTTTGGGCCATTCCTTTACGGATGCTTTCATCGTGGTGTATTTGTTCGCTAACGCCACAAGTATCAGTTAATTTGAAATTTACTGCGGTTTTTCCGACAGTCATGCGTAAAACCAGTGACTGTAATGATCGAGTTTTATGTAAAGCCATACCACACAATTCGCGCTTGCCTTCTTCTAGCGAAAAATGACGGCATGTGATTAAATCGTCATATGTGCGAAAAGTTACATCAACACTTTTTGCTCCTAAATATCCAGCAAAATTTAGGGCAAACATAGTTTTCCCTGAATTCGGACGACCAATAATTACACATTCTCGCATATCTCCACCCCCGTAATATCACATGGTTCTATAACCATCAACTCTTCTCTGGTGGTTGAATGCTTGGTAATTAGCCGTACAGCCTGTCGTCTTATCGCTTTTTCAATAATGTTTCTTACCGTACGGGCATTGCCGAATCGATTATCACTATTCTTGGCAGGCGGATTAAGGATATTTAATAAAGCTTCTTTTGCCTGGGGAGTAAGCTTATACTGGCGTTTAGCACACAACTGTTCGGCAATTTGCAATAATTCGCTCTTGCTGTAGTCTGGAAAATCAATATGGATCGGAAATCGTGAATGCAGTCCAGGATTGGTCTGCATAAATTTTTCCATTTCGTTCTGATAACCAGCCAGAATAAGGATAAGTTCATCTTTATGATCTTCCATCGTTTTCACGAGACTCAGGATACAAATCAGTATAAACCATAAGCAGCTTTCTGGCAGATCGACGCCAGAAGGCTGCTTATACATCGAGCCACTGGATTTGAAAATACGTATATACGGTAATATCAACATAGCACTATGTAATTATCCATATATACATAACTTATCATTATATAATGCTATTATCAATATAGGAATAGACTTTTTTCATCTTACTTTGTGAAACAAGAAATGAAATAATAAACTAACTAGGTGCGGAATAGCCGTTAACCAATATTAATTATTATTGAGATACCTCAAAAAATTCCGTCAAGCAGACAACCTGCTTCGCATAGGATTAACCGAGGTGATAGTCAGATGACGAAGATGGGTGAAATTAAGAAGGATACCTATCCCATCGTTACTATATCACTCATCAATTATGATCCAGCGCTGCAGGAGGAATATAGTAAGACGTTTATGGCGCCGTTGTTTGAAGGTATTTTGCAGCGTTTGCAGCTAGCAAATACCATTCAGACTCAATAAGTAAAAAGTAGAGTCACTGCTATTCTCTATACTGTTTTTTACTCCAAAAGAGGAGCGTAAAGTAATGAATGCAGCAATCTATATTCGTGTTTCCACTGATCAACAGGCCGAAAAAGGCTATTCCATTGAAACTCAGCTTGAAGCTTGCCATAAGTGTGCATTAGAAATAGGTGCTTTGCATACGGAAGAATTTATTGACGACGGCTATTCGGCCGAGTTTATTGAACGTCCGGCTCTTACTCGTTTGCGTGAAGCAGTAAAAGCTAAAAAATTTGATGTAGTTATATTCTATGATCCAGACAGAATGGCCAGAAATCTTATGCATCAGCTTATTATTGCCGAAGAGATTGACAAGTCTGGCGCTCAACTGAAATTTGTAGTCGTAAACTATGATCAGTCTGCAGATGGTAAGTTTATGTTTGGTATTCGCGGTTTATTGGCGCAGTTAGAAAAGGAAAAGATAAAAGAACGTACCATGCGCGGCAAAAGAGGTAAAGCAGCCAAAGGAATGGTGATAAGTGACGCCAAACCATTTGGTTACCGCTTTAATCCTGATAAAAGTACCTATGATATTAATGAAGAAGAAGCCGAAATTGTCCGCCTGATATTTGACCTTTTAGTCAAACAGAAAATGGGAACAGCTAGAATTTGCAAAGAACTGAATGCACGGGGTATTTCCTCTCCCCGCGCCAAAAAAGCCTGGAGTGTTTCCAGCATACATCGCATACTTACCAATACTCTTTACAAAGGTGTTATTTATTCTATGAAATATCGATATGAAACGATCGGGCTGAAAAAGAAAAAACGAGCTTTACGGCCTGAATCGGAATGGATACCCATATATGTTCCTGCAATCATTGACGAGGCAACCTGGCAGGCTGCCCAAAAGCAACTCCAGGAAAATAAGAGTTTTGCCAAACGGAATTTAAAGCGCGATTATCTCTTACATGGTCTTGTTAGCTGTGCGAAATGTGGCAAAGCCATGGTTATCTCTCATTCAGGCTGCCATGAACATAATAGTTACTATGTTTGCGTTAGCCGAAAAAATACCTTCTATGTTTATTCTGGGCAAAAGCCATGTATGGCACGGCAAGTTCCTACAAAAATATTGGATGAGTATGTATTTAGCTATCTATTGGAACGATTTTATCGTCCAGATAAACTTACCGAACACATCGAGGCCATTTCTATACATTCTATACATAAGGATATTCAAAATCACAGTATAGCACTAGAGCAAATGCGTAACACCGAAAAGGAACTACTGAAACAAAAAGATACGGTACTACGCTGGTTTCGCCAGAAATTACTTTCGGAAACTGAAATTGAAACCCAATTAAAAGATATTGGTCGACAATTGGCAGATATTGCTCAAATAAAAAAAAATTACGAATCTGAGCTCGCAGCAACTTCTCGTACATACTCAAATGAAGAAATGGCGAGTATTATCAAATGCGCCGTAAAACAAAATGACTTTACTATAACGGAGAAAAAAGCGGCAATACGAGCTGTCCTTGACCGAGTCATAGTTGAACGGGTCGATCATACCCGTGGCCGGGGAAGTTGTCCTGAAATCAATGTAAAGCTCATATTTAAATCACCAAAGTGATTTAGTTACTCTAACAATCCTGGAAAGAGAGTATTACTACCTATATGCATAAAACTATCTAAGAAATTCAAGTTTATCGGCACTCATTTAAACCGGTTTATGTTGGTCGCTATTCATAAACATGATCTAGCGATAATCTCATTACAAATATTTCCTGGAAATATTTGTAATGAGATTATCTGAAATCACGAGGAAACTTAATATTGCCTTTTACTAACTTCCTCTCCCCTGCTTCATAAGCAATACAGCGTAAAGGTTTACTATTACTATCTTTATATCTACCTGACACAAAATTTTGATTAAAATGGCTACAAAAATTGGAGTTTTTATAGCGGCAATCCGGACAATCTGAAGTGAAAGTTAGGA
>NZ_JBYKYF010000274.1:0-4298 GCF_057736855.1 Sporomusa sp. | reverse complement strand
GAATAACCAAATATATAAATAGAAAGCCGCTTTTTGCCTTACGGCATAAAAGCGGTTTTGTCTACAATCTGAGAGCTCTGGTTTTTTCCAGAGCTCTTGTATTTTACTCTACTTTAATTTTTACTACCACTTTCCGGACGGTAACACCAGGTTTGCTTTCACAGGTAGGGCGATGAATGTCCCATGGAAAAAATACGGCAAACATACCGCTGGACACTTTTATATCGATTTCATCTTTTACTTCCGAATAGAAAGTAGCGTCTCTGTCCTCCCAATACCCCTCTGGCTCCTCTGTTCCGTTGGCAATGTTGCCAAACCCCATGATCTCTTCGCCGGAAACAATATATTGAATATCAATGTACTTTCTATGGGTTTCGGCTTTGCAATTTTCTTTCTTGCCAGGTATATACTCCGAAACTATCGCGTACATTGCATCGCCATCAATGATATGCCTACCCAGGGAAAGGGTAGATACATCAGTATTTCTTAGATACTGCAGTCCTTTTTGCAGTAATGGTAGATGTAGTCCCTCTTGATCCGCATTTTCGAGATAACCTAGTATCATTTGTTTACACTCCTAATTTGTTATTTATTCATTAATACGCTTGTTAACAGCAAAATCCTCCCCTAATCATCAGCACTCACAAAATGGCGTGTTTAGAAACAGGAAAAGCTGCGCACAGTGTAGTATTAAAAAATCAGTTCTCACCGTTACTGATTCTGGCAAAGGCATTGCCCCTGAGCATTGGGATAAAATATATTGTTAACATTTTTTGCAAGAATATATTCGATCAATAGTTATCTCTACTGTTAAAACAATTTCATTTGCTTGACTTTAAAGGAATGTACCGTTTTGTCAGACATAATTTCGTCCCCGCGAGGATGACCGATCAGCAACGGTGAGTGAGGGTCATGCCGCTGCCTGGCACTACGTACCATATTTTCACTCGTCGTCGCATAACAATAAACACAACCATGAAAGCAGCAATCATAAGCACCAATATCAATACTTTCAATACATGCGCAATTCGGACGCTGATTGGAATCTTTTTTCGCCTGGATCGGACAGCCGATAATATGCTCAATCAATGATTGATCAATACAAGCAGAATGACGAATACCATACTGACTAAAGTCAGTTATCTCTGAGCAGGTCGTCAGCATAAGATTATGTCTTTGAGCCATTTGTGAGAATCCCTTGGCGATTTGATGCCTATGCAGCCATTCTGCTTCATGATCGACCAATCCCTTCAACCTTGGACGAACTTTGGCATACAAGTCAATAAAGCTAAAAATACATTGCTGTGTATAATTGGCAAGCTGCTCGCACATATGATCAAATGCTTCTAAATGATACTGCACAGAAAACTCAGGGCTAATGATCACCGGATCATAGCGCCAAACTACCCGTTGTTTGCCGATTTTATCACTCAACCATTGAAATGTTTCGATAATTTCCGGTTTTGCCGGCAAACCTGTTTCTATCCGTCTGTCATATGGCGTAAGTGTAAACTGAAAATAATACAAATACCCCAGTGCATCAATAATATCCAGCTTATCCAGCATCGGGCGGGGATTTTTGGTCCAGAATACAATGCAGTCAATCGCATCCGGGTTCAAGACTACTTTGGCTATGCGATTAGGATTTCGCGGGTTTCGGACATAGACAAACCCTTCTTGCAGGCGATATATAAACCACTCGGCGTAGAAAGCCGGAATATCTGTTCGTCGGCTGGCACTGATAATCAATTGACCTCACCATTCATTCCTAGTCTAGCGGTATTCTTCGCGGATAGGCGATCTACTATACCTATTTTAAGAAAAGGCCTGGCCTATGCCAAGTTTCTTACCCTCGAAATGTTATTCCTTGACGCAAGTAACCTTGGCGGCCTCAAACACGTCGGAGCAGCAGCCTTACGCATGCTTGTACAAGCAAATGTAGCGGTAATTTTAAGTAAATAAAGGCTTTACTTATGCTTTGGGAGGAGTATGTAATGACAAAAACGATTAAGGAACGCCTTACCGAGTTGGCTGATGAGGAGTACCGACAATTTCACAGCAAGTTGGTGCCAGGTACCGATAATATCTTAGGCGTACGGTTGCCGCACTTGCGTGAACTTGCCAAAGAACTTGCCAAAGGCGACTGGCGCACCTATCTAGCAACAGCACAAGATGACTATTACGAAGAAATCATGCTCCAGGCACTGGTAATCGGCCACATAAAAACAGATATTGTTGAAACATTGCGCTATATCACAGCTTTTATACCCAAAATCAACAATTGGGCAGTATGTGACAGCTTTTGCAGCAGTTTGAAAATCACGAAAAAGCATAAAGAGCAAATGTGGACATTTTTGCAGCCCTATCTAAGATCCCAAAAAGAATATGAGTTACGGTTTGGCATTGTTATGCTGATGGATTATTATATCGATGACAAGTATATCGATCAAGTATTAGTCCTTTTAGATACTGTCAGACATGAGGGTTATTACGTAAAAATGGCGATAGCATGGGCTCTGTCTGTTTGCTTTGTTAAGTATCCAGAAAAGACTATGGAGTATTTACAACATACCACGCTGGATGACTTCACATTTAATAAAACCTTGCAAAAAATTCTGGAATCCAATCGCGTCAGCCAAGAAACCAAAGAATTAATTCGTAAAATGAAACGAAAATAATAAGATATATCCAACGATGGCTGGTCAGCATGATTCGCTTTATTCGCCTCTTCACTTTTTTTGCTGGGACAATGAAAAGGATGCAGCGCATATTTACGCCTGCCTAGTGCCATACTAATTACGCACTGTCAGTGATGGAGGTGATAAAACATGTTGCCAGGAGTAAAATGCAAAGTTTCCAACTGTAAATACTGGAAAGCTGGTGAACACTGCGATGCTTCCGCCATAGAAGTTAATGTTGATGGCGGCGGTACAAATGCTCAAAGAAGCGCCCAAACTAACTGTAACACCTTTCAAAGTAAGTAAATTAACATGTGCAAACCTAAATCAAAGCCGTCCAGTATGGACGGCTTTGATGGTTTATAAGAAAAATTGACAGGATAAAATACCGTAACCAATATTTCCCAGGCATTGAGCAGCCAGACTATTCATATCGTAAGGCATCAATCGGATTCAACAGCGCCGCCTTACGCGCAGGATATAATCCGAAGAATAGGCCAATGCCGACCGAAAAAGCAAACGATATGATAATCGGCAATGGGGTAATAACCGTGTTCCAACCAGCCACAGAAGATATGGCATAGGAAGCACCGATACCAAAGACAATACCGATAGTCCCGCCAACTACACCGATTACGACGGCTTCAATCAAAAACTGCATTAGAATATTGGAGTATTTAGCACCCAAAGCTTTGCGGATACCAATTTCTCTTGTCCGTTCAGTGACAGATACCAGCATAATATTCATGATGCCGATACCGCCGACCAATAGAGAAATACCGGCAATACTTCCCAGCAGCAGGGTAATACTGGCTGTTGTTTCTTGGGCTGTGGCCATAACACTGGCTAAGTTACGTACGGTAAAATCGTCTTCTTTATCCCCGGTAATGCCATGCCGGGCACGCAACAGACTAGTAATTTCTTCCTGAACCTGATCTACCATCTCAGAACTCACAGCCTGCACACTGATTGTATGAATATAAGTAATACCCATCATTCGCTCTTGGGCAGTGGTTAGCGGAATGATAACAATATCGTCCTGGTCCTGTCCCCCTGCCGACTGGCCTTTGCTCTCTAGTACGCCAATGACCTTAAAGGGAGCATTGTTAATGCGAATACTTTGACCTATCGGATTGGTGTTGGTAAACAGGTTGCTGGCAACGGTAGCACCAATTACGGCTACCCGATTCCGGGAATCTAAGTCATCATTGGTAATAAAACTACCAGCTTCAACACTTACATTACGTACTTCCATATATTCGGGTGTTGTCCCCTGTACACTGGTCATCCAGTTCATATTGCCAGCAACGATTTGATACTGACTGCTAACACTGGGAGCAATCGCAGCAATACCATCCACATTGCGGGCTATTGCCTGAGCATCTTTCAAGGTTAAAGTCGTATTGCTGCCGGCGGCTCCCCGTACCCCCGCGGACGAGGACGCTCCTGGCATAACAATAATAAGATTACTGCCCAAACTGGCAATTGAGGTGGAAATTTTATCCCTGACTCCCATACCAATAGACACCATGGCAATCACTGCACCAACTCCGATGATAATGCCAAGCATGGTAAGGATGGATCTAAGCTTGTTGGAGATTAATGCATCTAAGGCAATCT
>NZ_JBYKYF010000273.1:0-4303 GCF_057736855.1 Sporomusa sp. | reverse complement strand
AAAAAAATTGTAAAGTACTGTCAAAATTAAGGTTAACCGCTGAGTTATGCATACTTTGGTGATTCTTAATAAACTCTACAAAATATCGACTTATCTTTGGATCAAATTGGGTACCAGCACCATTCACGATTTCCTCTAAAGCCTGATTAATACTTAATGGTTTCCGACGGTAGCAGCGTACGGAAGTCATAGCATCAAAACTGTCGCACACGGCTAACATCCGGCTAAAGAAAGGAATTGCCTCTCCGGATATCCCTGCTCCGTAGCCACTGCCGTCATACCATTCATGATGGTAGCGAACAATTTCTGCTACCTGCTCCAACCCATTGATGTTAGTTAAAATACTAGCGCCAACACTGGGATGTTTTTTTATTTCAGCAAACTCTTCCGCCGTCAACCGCCCTGGTTTATTTAATATATAATCAGGTACCTCGACTTTACCTATATCATGAACCATACCAGAAATACACGCTAATAGTACATCCTCTGACGGCAACTCGAAATATTCGGCAAAACTAACCATTAGCCTGGCCACATTTTTACTGTGCTCGCAGGTATAGTAATCCCGCTCACCAATCATCTGGCAAAATGCCTGAATTATATTCATATGATTAGTTCCCTTCCAATAAGGTTGTATATTTATTCTAAGTGGCAGCGGCAAACAACGTCAAGAATGATTTTCCAATGATTTTATATATTTTTATAATAATTCTATATTTTTTTATAAATTAACATTATCCACCAATTTTTATCGGAAATAATAGCCCCAGGATATCAGAGCAAGAATACGTTTCACAGCTTTGCTTTCTGCTCAGCAAAAGGATTTTTCTTTTACTAAGCGAACTATGTAGTGAGGTGAGACTATGACATATACTACCCTTGAACAGCTTGAACAGGCGCTCTTAACCTGCACGGCTTGTCCGCTGTATCAGGCTGCCATCGGCCCCACATCTTATAATGGCTCACCACTAAGCCCGCTGGCCATTGTCGGTGAAGGCCCTGGTGGTGTCGAGGATGAATATGGCGTACCCTTGGTCGGCCCATCAGGTCAGTTACTAGACAAAGCGCTAGCCAGTGTAGCCATTACGAGAGATCGCGTATATACTACAAACATCGTTAAGTGCCGACCAAAGAATAACCGAACACCTACCGTGGAAGAAGGCAATTTTTGTGCTTCCACTTGGCTGGACAAGGAATTGGCTTTTGTCCAACCTAAAGTTATCATTGCTTTGGGCAGTGTCGCATTAAAATATTTGCTTTCACCAACAGCACGCATCACCAAAGACCGCGGCCAGTGGTTTACCACCAAATATGGCATTCCAGCCATTGCTACCTATCATCCCGCCTATCTGCTCCGCCTTAGCGGCAAAGACCTGATAAAAGCTAAATGGGAAGTGTATTATGACCTGAAAGCAGCCCGGGAAAAATGTCAGGAACTGGCCCCGGAATATAATTTCAAATCTCCTGAACCGCCAGATCTACTGGCACTGTATAGCCACCGCCGCGAACTCCGTCAAGCCAAAAAACGGTAGACAGTCTATAACTGACTGCGTTTTTTGGCTTTAAGCTCAATTTTCCATCCTGTCTACCCGCAGCCGCAAATACCTTTATCGCGTTACTAAAAAAAGCAAGTTTGCTCAATACGTTACAATGCCAATAACCAGACTCGCTCGGAGGCCTTAACACGATCAAACAAAACTTGCTCTTCTTTTACTTTTTATCAATATACGTTATCGCACTCAGTACAGCAACAAGGCCTTCACCAGTCGCCTTGGCAATCTGCCACGGTTTTCCTGTACAATCACCAGCGGCAAATACGCCAGGAATATTGGTTGACATATCCCGATTCACCTTGATAACTTCGCCATCAAGGTCTAAACCTGGCAGCAAATTTTCGACAGGATCAGACTGGCGCATGATAAATACGCCATGAACTTTTAGTTCTTCTTTATCGGTGATCAATTTTTCCACCTGTCCGTCGCCGGCAATGGCTTTCGGCTTGGCAGACAGCACTTGAATCGGGGATCGCATATGGCTAAAGTCACCCTTATACTGTGGCAAGAAGTATACATTGCGACAAAGTTCACCCAAGAAGGTTATCTCATTCTCACCTTCCTCAGTATACGAAATGACTGCCACATCTCGACCTTCAAACATGCGGCCATCGCAAGTGGCACAATAACTAACCCCCCGGCCAAGCAGTTCGCGTTCTCCGGGAAATAACAGTGTGCTTACAACTCCGGTAGCCAAAATAACGGCTCTGGCTTCATACGTATTGCTCGGTGTAAGCAAAGTAAACAGGTTATCACCCGGAAACACAGTAACTACTTTTTCCTTGATAAGTTTCGGGCCATGTGCCAGCGCATGCGCAGCAAAGTGCTGCATCAGACCTTTGCCGGTAACCTCTGGTACTCCCAAATAATTATCTACCAAATGGGCTTTTTGCAGCTTCTGGCTAAAATCAAGATGTTCAAATAAGGCAATGTTTTTGTTGCGAATACGCCCTGTCAGCGCTGCCGACAGGCCTGCTGGACCGCCGCCAATTATAGCAATGTCAAATTTCGTATCTTCGCCCATGTATACCCTCCTTGTTGATACTTACCCGAGGTCTTTAGCCACCTTTTTCAATCGTTCGCGAATGGATAAATTGTACGGACAACGCTTCTCGCATTCACCGCATTCAATGCAGGCGGAAGCCTTGACTTTCATACCCTTATATCGTTCAGGAATTGCCTTCTTTAAACCATATCTTATATACTGCAAGTGGAAAATAAACATCTGCGGAATATCAATTCCGACAACACATGGCAGACAATACCCGCAGCGACGGCAGAAGTTGGCACCAAGCACCTTGGCTTCCTCAGCCAGTTTGGCCATTTCCGCCTCACTAAGAGGTTTAAAGTCTTTGGCTGCTGCCAAATTTTCGGTCACATGTTCAATCTTATCCATACCGGGAATCGCCACTACCCCGTCTTGCTGCAAAACAAAACGCAATGCTAAATTCACATCAGAAATCAGCCCGCCTCCCAGTGGTTTCATGACAATAATGCCAACGTCATGCTTTTTAGCAAGCGGGAATAACTCCTGCATGGCTGTTTGTTCTACACAGTTAAACGGCACCTGCACGGTACTAAATTCATCAGTTTTGACCGCCTTTATCAGCATATCCAGGTTATGCCCGGTTATACCAATATGCCGGATCTTACCGGCTTGTTGTGCCTCTTTAAGGGCGGCAAGCGCTCCGTCCGGAGCCATAATAGTCTCCCAATCCTGCTCGGTTTTCACATTGTGCAGCTGATAAATATCAATGTAATCTGTTTGCAACTTGGCTAAGCTGGTATCAATATCCTGGAGCATGGCCGCTTTCGTTCTGGCCATACTTTTCGTAGCCAAATAATATTCACGGCGACGATCCGCTATATATCTGCCAATTTTTTCTTCACTGTCGGTATAAGCCCTAGCTGTATCAATAAAATTTATACCGGCATCCAGCGCAGCCTTAAGTACTTCACCCGCTTCTTCCATCGTACAGCGTTGCATGGGCAATGCACCAAAGCTAATGGGCGTTACCATAAGACCAGTCCGGCCTAACCGTCTCTTCTCCATTGTTTTTCCTCCTACTGTAGTGGTGTTTTATCGTTATCTTGTTCTAAAGCCGCTAATCGCTCTTGGGCGTGTTTGGCTTCCAGTGATTCATGGTCAGCCCTACTTAAAAAATCTTTATACGCCTGAATGGCTTCGCTGGTACGTGCTTGGATTTCACAGCAAAGTGCCTTATTATGGTATGCCAAAGCGTTGCTTGAATCAAGTTCAGCCGAACGACTAAAATCCTCAATGGCCTCGTCATAAGATTTCGCGGCTGCATAAGCCATACCACGGAAAAAGTAGGGTCTGGCATCATGGGGGTCAAACTCGATAGCCTTGGTAAAGTCAGTAATAGCCGCACGAAAATTCCCTTGACCCATATGAATAGAAGCCCGGATGACAATGGCTTGAACATTGTCAGGCTCTAGCTCAATGACTTTATTATAATCGTTCAGTGCCTCTTCAGCCATTCCGATTTCAAAATAGGCCTGTCCGCGCTTCATCAAGGCAACAGTCTCTTCCGGAAAGCGCTCAAGCACCTTATTATAGTCGGCAATGGCCACCGAATACTGATGACGGGCGGTAAAAGCATCCCCCCGGTTTATATATGAACCCATATCTTCAGGTTCTAACTCGATGGCCTTACTTAAATCATCAATCGCATGTTCATAAGCAGCATTATTCAGATAAATTACGCCCCGATTGGCATAATTAACCC
>NZ_JBYKYF010000272.1:0-4303 GCF_057736855.1 Sporomusa sp. | reverse complement strand
ACCATAATTATGGGCAGCACGAAGATATTTGTTGAGGATCCGAACAAAATATATATTATTTCAATAATTTGTGTTGATATAATTTTGATGTTACCTAGAACTTTATTATCTATATTATTTCAAACAACCGGACTAATTAGACAATTTGCGTTAGCGATTTTAAGTGAAAGTATTATTGGCTTTGTGTTAGTTGTTATTCTTCTTGTTATAGGTCTTAACGGGTATCAAAATATTATTTTAGCAGATATGATAGCCCGAGTTGGTTCTTTAGCTATATCTGTTTATTTTGCCAAAGATATAATTTTAGGTTTTGCACGCTTGACTCGTAAATCAATTAAAGACGCGTTTGAAAATATTTCAATAGGTTTTAACATTTTATTTTCAAATCTATCAGGCTTGTTGATGTTAGGTTTTGTAAAAATTATGATTGAACAAAACTGGAACATCATAATATTTGGTAAAGTTGCAATGGCATTAAGCATTACAAATATGTCACTAAGTGCGATGAACGCATCAGCTGTTGTTTTGTTCCCTATGCTTAAACGATTGAATAATGATTTAATGAAGCCCTTATTTTTGTCTGTCCGTATTCTTATTAATGTATTTTTTTTAGGTGTATTGTGTTTTTATTATCCAGTATCGATGGTTTTTAATATTTGGATTCCTCAATATAATGAGTCTTTGCTATATGTCGCATTATTATTTCCGATTTGTATATTTGAGGGTCGTTGGATGATGTTATGTAATACTTATTTAAAGGCTTTGCGATACGAAAAGAAGATATTTCAAATAAATTTGTATTCGGTTGTTGTATCTATTGTTTTAACTTTATTTATGGTTTTCATAATGAAAAGCTTATTGCTTACAGTTCTTGGTATTTTAATTGTATTTATTTTTCGAGCCGTCGCTGCTGAATTGCTATTATGTTCCGTCTATTCTCTTAACCATAATAAGTTTATAATTACCGATATAGTTATGACTATAATTTTTATAATAGCTAATTATTTTATTCAAGGTATTACAGGTTTTATTCTGTATCTTACTGTATATGTTGCTTATTTGAGTATAAATAAATCTTTGACTTTGTCCTCAATAAAAAATGTTCGTAGTATCTGATATTGTTTAAGATATTAAAAATATATATGATTCGAGGTACTATTAAATTGATTAATGCAATGTTATTTAATAAGGAGGAGAGTTAGTGAATATAGCCTTAATCATTGCTGGTGGTAATGGAAAACGAATGCGGCAGGATATACCAAAGCAGTTTATCCATGTCAACAATAAGCCGATTATATTATATACATTAGAAGTTTTTCAAAATCATCCCGAAATTGATTTTATAGAAGTGGTATGTCTAGATGGATGGCATGAAGCATTAAAGGCGTATGCCTGTCAATTTAATATTACAAAATTGAAACAAATAGTTTCTGGAGGTGAAACTCGATTTGATTCAATTTATAAGGGAATGCTTGCATTAGGAAAGTTAAACAATGATGATGTAATAATTATTCACGATGCTGTACGCCCGATTGTTCCGGCAGAAACAATTTCCGGAGTAATTAGCATTTGTAAAAAATATGGTGCGTCAATATCTGTATTACCATGTACTGATACCATGTATATTACAGAAGGGGCAGTGTTTACCCATCAGAATATATCTAGAGATACGTTAGTAAGGGGGCAGACTCCAGAAGCAGTTACTTATAAAAGAGCTTTATGGATGTATAATGAAGCTGAAAAAATGAAGATAAAAAATGATTCGATTACAGCATTACAAGTTGCTTTGGGAGAGAAAGTCTATTTTACACAAGGTTCAGAAAAAAATATAAAAATAACAACTGTTGATGATATAGAAATTTTTAAAGCTTTGCTGAAATCAAGAAGAGATGATTGGATAAAATAAAGTAATGGAGAATCAAGATGAAAGCGCTAAATTTATATGGAATAAATCAATTAATTTACGATGACGTAAAAGATCCTGTGATGCAAGAAGATGAGGTTATAATAAAAGTCATGGCTGCAGGCATTTGTGGCAGTGATATTCAAAGAGTCTACGAAAAAGGTACATATCATTTTCCGACAATCATTGGTCATGAATTTTCTGGTTATATAACAGAAGCAAAGGATAAGAGCGATATTGGTAAAAGAGTAGCTGTATTTCCGCTTATTCCTTGTAAAAATTGTGCGGCTTGTAAAAGTGGAGAATATGCGCAGTGTAACAAGTATGATTACTATGGCTCTCGAAGGGATGGAGGTTTTTCGGAATATATTGCAGTAAAAAGAGAAAACTTAATACAAATTCCTGAAGGGGTATCGTATGAAGAAGCTGCAATGTGCGAGCCTGCTTCAGTTGCGCTGCATGCTTTACGAAAAGGAAATTTTAGTATAGGTAAGACAATTGCTATATTTGGTGTAGGAACGATTGGTTTGATTATGGCTCAGTGGGCAAGAGCTGCTGGTGCAGATAAAGTTATTCTTGTAGCTAGAACTAAAGAAAAAGTAATGTTTGCCCAAAAGCTTGGTTTTAATTTTGTTTTTAATTCGACAGAGTGTAATACTATCGAATTGATTGAAAAATTAACTGACGGATATGGTGTAGATATAAGTATAGAGGGTACAGGCAAGTCTGAAATCTTGGAAGAATGTGTAGAAGCGACAAAGATTTTTGGTACGATTGTAGCATTGGGAAATCCGTTAAAAGATATGTCCTTATCTCAAACAGCATATTGGAACATCTTAAGAAAGGAACTGAATATTGTCGGTACATGGAATAGTAGTTTTAATTTGTTAAAAAATGATTGGAAGGATTCACTACAGGCAATGCAATCAAAAAAATTAGATCTAATTCCTTTAATTACTCATAAGTTCGATTTACAAGATAATATGAAAGCTTTTGAGGTTATAAGAAACAAAAAAGAACTAGTCTGTAAAGTCATGTTTATTAATAGGAAGTAGGTGGTCATTGATGATAAAAAGTAAGATATCAGCATCAATGATGTGTTCAGATTTAATTAATTTAGAAAGAGATATTCGAGAAGTTGATCAGGCTGGGTGTGATTATTTTCACATTGATATTATGGATGGTGTATTTGTACCAAATTTTATGTTAAGTAATGACTTCATTTTGAATATACGGAAAATTTCTAATAAGCCAATGGATATACACTTAATGATAACTGAACCTGAAAATAAGATTGGCTGGTTTGATGTGAGAAAAGATGATTTTGTGACGATTCATTATGAATCAACGACAAATGTTTTAGGAACATTGCAGACTATCCGAAAGATTGGTGCAAAACCGGCAATTGCGTTAAATCCAGCAACTCCAATAAATGTGGTTGAATATATACTGGATGATATAGATATGGTAGTATTGATGACAGTTAATCCTGGTTTTTCAGGTAGAAAATTAGTTTCCACTGCAATTAAAAAAATTGCTGATCTGCGTAAGTTCTTGGATGAGAGAAATAAGAAAAATATTATTATAGAAGCTGATGGAAATGTATCTATCGAAAATGCAACACAAATGAGAAAAGCTGGAGCTGATATGTTTGTTGCTGGAAGCTCGAGTGTATTCCGGAAAGATTGGACTATTTCAGATGGTATGAAAAAACTAAGAGAAGCATTAGAAGCTGCAAACAAGGAATGATTATTTATGTCAAAAGATGGATACCGGGAATAGTCCACACGTAAAATATAAGAAATCGGGTAGAAGTATTTGTAGTGTGTACAACCTACTAGGAAGTGTTAAAGAGTGATAGTAGTTTGTTATTTAGAAAGATGTTGCAGCTAATAACAATATTTCGAAAAGATACTAGCATTACGCCATAAATCGTCGCGCGTGAAAAGAAGAATAGCTTCTAGAAAAGAATTACTTTTGCACTATAATTGCTGTACAGAATGAATTGCTTTGAGTATACGTACTAGGACGCAGTTGCGAGGTACAGGTTGTGTTGGTCGTTAGTGTTACAGTACTGGTGAGAAACCTCGTTTGTCGGTACATTACAAAAAACAGCAATTTGGGATTTATGGGACATCAATAGAGATGAAGAAAAATTTAAGGAACGGTTGTAAGGGTATGCAGCTAATTTTGTGTAAATAGAAAATCCTTATGGCAAGAATTTAGGTGACTTTTTTGATAAGTAGAGTACCTATTGTCCCTTAGCTACTGTTCTCCCTGGACAGGTCGGCAGTATGCACGCGTTAACGTGAATGCTCCGATCTGTCCAGGGAATTATACTTTATTGGGCAATTAAATAGCGTGGCGGTTTTCAAAAAGTATGGCTAAATGATTTAATAC
>NZ_JBYKYF010000271.1:0-4315 GCF_057736855.1 Sporomusa sp. | reverse complement strand
GTGCTATCAACCATTTTCGGATTTAGTTTTTAACAACTACATAATGGAGTTCCGACATGAGCTTATTTAGCAGCTAAACTTGCTTGTTAAAAGCAAGTCTAGTTGCTTTTTTCATACAATCTGATGAAGCCGAAGTATAAGCTTTGATCTGCAAAAATTTATGGAAATCAGATTTGATTTTGGCTAAGCAGTTTAGCAAAGGGCGTATATACGAAATCTATCATGCCATTCAACGCGGTAGTAAAAAAAGCTGATACTCTATGATGACATCGAAAACGCTATTTGGCAATTTTGCACAACGAGAAAAATTATGATTTCAAGCTATATGCATCTTACCAGATGGACCAATGATCTCTCCAAGCAGCTTATACATACGGATTGCGGTTTACAGTTTACCGGTAAACCGTAAAATGTATTCCGTGAATGCATTACCCGATTTATATGTAGAAGTTATATTTGTATGTTAATGGGGAGTCAGAGGACGGTTAGCATGAGCCACCAAATAAATTACATAGAAGTATCTTTATTGACAGATGCTGTTATTATAATCGACAATAGCGAAAGGATAGTTCTATGGAATGAAGCTGCAACTCGCATGCTTATGTATACAGCAGAAGAAGCGTTGGGTGCAGATCTCAATGAGTTAATTGTGCCAAAACAATATAAAAGTAAATACAAACAAGTGTTTCGTGCGTTTTGCTCAACAGGAGCCAATGCAATCAAGAACACATTTGATTTATTAGTGACACGAAAGGACCAAGTTGAAATTGCGGTTGAAATCTCTTTGTCTTCCGTAATCATAGAAAATACATGGTATGCTATTTGCTTATTGCGAGACATTTCCGAGCGTATGCGGGCTCAGCAAGCTTTATGGCGTGTCAACCAGGCATTGGAAGCCAGAGTGGCAGAATTAACGAAAGAATTGCATGCCGTTAAACAGAAGCTTGCGGTGGTAAATGAGGAAATGGCCGCAGTCAGTGAAAAATTACGTGTGGCTATTTCTGAAAAAGAACAGGAAATTACGCTTCGTCAGCGTGCCGAACGTGAATTGCTGGTCAAGACTGAGGAACTAGATCGTTTTTTTATGTTAGCGCAGGATTTAATGTGCGTTATTCAGAGACCAAACAAATTTTGCAAGGTAAACCGCGCTTTTGAACTAACATTAGGTTATTCGGCAGAAGAATTGACAAGAGGGTCTTTTCTGGATTTTATTCACCCGGATGATGTGCAGGACACAAAAGCTGTTATGTCCAAAGTTTTTGGCGGACAAGCAACAAGTGGTTACTGTAACAGGTATCGCTGTAAAGATGGTAACTATTGTTGGCTCGAATGGACGGTCTTTATTGATGAGATAACTGGCGTCTGTTATGGTTCGGCTAGGGATGTTACCGAGCGGAAAATCGCAGAAACTAAGCTGCAGGAAAAAAACCGGGAATTAATCTTGGCGCGAAGGAGGGCCGAGGAAGGCTGGCGACATTTGAATAATTTACTGCAAAATGTGGATGCGGTCATTTGGCAGCTAGACCGCAATGGTATCGTTACATTATATGAAGGCCAACTGGCAAAAAAAATAAATGTTAAATCAGGAGAAAAAGTTGGATTATCCATATTTGAAATATGCAAAAAAAATCCGGAAATTCTAAATGTTCTGCAACGTGCATTACAAGGTAACTCAGTTAAACTGGAAACTCAATATCAAGATATGTTTATAAGCCTGATTTGTCGGCCGCTGATTGATTCAGACGGAAATGTTAGTGGTGTTGTCGGCATAACTGCGGACATAAGTGAGCGTCTTATGTGGGAAAAACGCTTGAAACTCCTGCAGGAAAGCCGCCAGCGTAGCCATGATTTTAACGAGATATTGACAGAAAAGTATGGACCGGAAGAGCAGAGTCGTCGCTTAAGCAAGTACGGGATAGATGATAGAAAACCACTGATTTGCTATCTGCTTTCTGTCAGTCGCAGAAATATGTCAAGCCAAGACTTATCTGTTTCCAGGGAAGATATTCTGGCATGGTTAGTGAACAATGGCTATACTTGGAGTTGGTATAGTAACCATGGGATTGGGGTCTTGGTTCAGAATCATGCGATTCTTGCAGGAAGAGAGTGTGATCAAAAAGCTGCGGCGCAAGCATTAAAGGCGAATATCGAAAAGCAATATCCGGCTGTTCTGGTGAGAATAGGTGTTGCTTCTACGGAAAGTGGCATCTTGAATCTAAAACACTTGTATGATAAGGCTTACGCAGCATTGCTTTTGGCGATGGACGATACAGAGGATGGAGCCGTTTGTCACTATAACGATACTGGAATATACCAGGTACTTCCGTATATGATAGAACATACAAACATTGATGATTTTATTCAGCGATTTCTCGGCAGGATTATTAAGTATGAAAAAGACAAGGGGGGAGATTTGTTAGCTACTTTAGACGCAATACTATCTTGTTCGAATTTGAAATCGGCGGCTATAAAACTATGTGTTCATCATAATACCGTTTTATGGCGTAAAGATAAGATTGAGAAAATATTGGGCTATACTATTGATAATGCCAACAAAAGAATTCATTTAGCAGCAGCAATTAAACTGTACAGAATCCAGGAGGTTATCCAAAGGGAACTGTAACACAAAACATGGCTATGCATATAGAGTACGTGTTATAAAAATAAACAATCATTGTGGTTTTACACAATGATTGTTTATTTTTGTTAAGAATGATAATGATGAAATAAGAAGTATCCTGATTTATAATAATCATATCCAATTAAAGAAAATATTGTAAAATTTTGTAGTAATCAGTAATGCGTCATGTCAGGTTGTATCCACAACCTGTTGTGGGTGTGCCATAAATCCCTGATGCGAATACTTTTTTCTTGGAGGTACTTGATAATACATGCTACGACTTGAGCCCAATCTATATTTTTTACGGCATCAGCAGGAAACTATTAATTTGGTTGCTACGGCCTTTGAAACATTACGGTTTTATAAAGAAACTCCTATCGCTGAAGGCAAAGAATTAATCGGATGTTATACAGAACTTATACATGATGTAAAAAGAGTTGCGAATCACTTGTCTAAGCTTCGGGCTTATCATGAATACACGTTTACACATTCTCTGAATGTAGCGATTATTTCCGGAATAATTGGGAGGTGGTTAGGTTATGCAGGCAGGATACTTAAAGATCTTATTCTAACAGGGCTGCTGCATGATATTGGGAAAACACTTGTTCCGTTGGCGATAATCAATATGCCAGGCAAGATTACAGCCAAACAAATGGATGTTGTGAAACAACATTCGTATTATGGCTATGAACTCGTAAAAGAGTTAAAGCATATTTCAGACGACGTGAAAATGGGAATTCTACAACACCATGAGAGACTTGACGGTAGCGGCTATCCTTTTGGTCTAGACGAAAATAGCATAATTCCTTTTGCTAGAATTATTGCTATAGCTGATATGTATGATGCCATGACTAATGAAAGGGTGTATCGTCCCAAAATGTCACCAGTTGCTGCAATGGAGACGCTAGTAGGCGATAGTATGCGCCATAAGCTGGATGCCGACATATGTAAAGTATTTTTTAATAAAAATACAGAATTATTCAACAATTGTTCTGATTTATTTACTAACGTGGATTAATAGGTTCAAATACTTGATAAGGAGACTATAACATGAGGGTTTTTGACAATCTGAGAGTAAGCATGAAGTTAGGCGTTTTAATGCTTATATCCTTCATAGCCTTAGGGGCTGTGGGGTTTACCGGATATTTTTATCTTCAGCAGGCAAGCAAAGCTATAAACACTATGTATGCCGAACGGTTGGTCCCGGTTCAACTCTTGATTGAAACTGTTTCACGTTCCAGAGCGGTGGATGCAGCATTATTAGAATTGATGCTTTCAACCCAAGCTAACATGAAACAACAATTGCAGAGGACAGCAGATGATCATCTAAAAAAAATCAACGAAAACATGGCTGTCATTGAAACGTTACCGTTAGATTCTAAAGCGGCAGAGTTGGTGGCTAAAGTAAAAGCAGCGCAACAAAACTATCTTACAGCCAGGGTCGAGGCTATGAAGTTAGCTATGGAAAATAAAAATGCGGAAGCCTATGGACTATACGTTTTAAGTGTAGACCCGCTAGCTACAGTGTATACTGAAAATCTGCGGGATCTTGCTAATTATTATGTCAAGCTTTCGGAAGAAATGAATGTTGCAACCCAGGCAGTAGTCAAATCGGCTATACAGATTACTAGCGGGTTGATTGTGGCGGCATTTTTGCTATCCGGTTTATGCGGGTGGTTCATTACCAGGATAATA
>NZ_JBYKYF010000270.1:0-4338 GCF_057736855.1 Sporomusa sp. | reverse complement strand
TGGATTTGCTTATGCCAATTTACTAGGTAGTCAGGCACATGATGAAATATATTATGAAAGCCATCGAGGATACTATCGTCATACCAATAATGCCGGTGGCATTGAAGGCGGTATCAGTAATGGTGAACCCATCATCATTAAAGCAGTAATGAAGCCAATTCCGACATTAATGAAGCCGCTGGCGACCGTAAATATCGCCGATAAATCAGTTCAAAAGGCTAACACCGAGCGCAGCGATGTATGTGCAGTGCCAGCAGCCGCGGTTGTTGCCGAGGCTATGGTAGCAATTATATTGGCTCAGTCTCTGATGGAAAAATTTAGCGGAGACACTATTGACGATTTGCGATTGGCTATTCATAATTATAAAACTCGGATAAAAGGTTAAAAAAATGTGTACTAGGAAGCTTTTGCATAAGAGGGGAGTTATGTTGTGAACGCGCTTACCTGTGGACAGCGTCAACCATGTATGCAGCCTAGGCCAAAAAGGGGACATCATACCCGACTAATCTTTTTCTGTTGTTTGCTGCCAGTGGTATTAGGGTACTGTTTTTGGCTGCCAGGAGGGGTTGCGCTTTCAGGTTCTGTTTTGGCGCGTTATCAGCAAAGTACTATTTCTCCGAAAACATCCCATCAGGTATTGCCTGTACGCTATCCATTACATGCGGTGATGCGTGATCCATTTGCCGTTCCTAAAGAATTTCAGCCCAAGACGGTGGATTCTGATACGTCAGCAGCAACCAATGCCCCGTCCGCTTCTCAGTCAGTGTTATCGTCTGCACTGCCGGACACTTCATTACGACTTGTTGGCATAGTCAGTGGCGGTGGTCAGCAGGTAGCCATAATTAAAACAGGAAAGGATAGTCGTTCTTATCAACTCGGAGAGTACATCGGATTACATCAACTCATATTGGTTGGGGAAAGCTCTGTTACTCTGCTTGGTCCGCATGGCCAGCAAGTGTTGGCTTTAGAATGGTGAAAGCAATGCATGGACTGAATACAACCATCCTGTTGGCGTTATGTCTTTTTTTCTTTAGCATAACAAGTATTGCTTCAGCCAATCCAACTGTGAATATGAAAGTAACCGATGCTGAAGTGCGCGATGTACTTACCGCACTGGCAAATGTCGGCAAGGTTAACATGATCGTGGACGATTCGGTTAAAGGAACGATCACTATTCACCTTAATCAGGTGCCGTTCGATTCGGCTTTGGAATTAATATGTAAGACCAAGGGGCTTACCTACCAGTTAGTTGGCGATTGTTTGGTTGTCGGCGCTGCCAACAAGATCGGCAGAGAATTCGGGTCAGTACATACCTTTAAACTGAAATTTATAAATCCCGATTCTGTTAAGGATACCATTCTCTCTATTTTGTTTGGGGAAAAGAAAGGACAAAAGAGAATCCAGGCGGAGGGAAGCTCGGCAATAAAAAATGCTGTACATGGAATGACTGCCGTTGCCGCAACTGGTGAAAAATCAAGTGAAGAGTCAACCGAGTTAGATAGGCTGACCATCGATTATGCTACCAATTCATTAGTTCTTTTAGGAACTGACACAGAGGCCGCAAAGATTCAAAATCTATTAGATGAACTCGACATACCGTATCAGCAGGTATCACTGGAAGCCGAAGTACTGGCTATCAGTAAAGAAAAAAGCCAAAATTTAGGAATTGAATGGTCCTGGGAAGCAACGCCGCAGTATGCGACGAGAGATAAGGATGATGATGGCGATCTTACCGTCACTCGTACTGGGAGTAAGGGTGTTATTCAATTTGGTCGTAATCCGGAAGGATATCCTTATGAGTTTTATTACCAGACAACCATTAATGCATTGATAAGTAACGGGGATGCCAAAGTATTGGCCAAGCCCAAAGTTACCACAATTAATGGCAACCAGGCACAGATACTAATCGGTGATCGTATTCCCGTGCAAGTGCAAACACTTACTAATGGTACAACCACAACGAGCACCGAGTATGTAGATGCTGGTATCAAATTAATTTATACACCAAGAATTAATACTGATGGATTAATCACAGTCCATGTTCTTACAGAAGTTAGCAGTGCAACTTTGGTGTCTGATATTAAACAATATAAAATTACTACCCGTCAGGCTGAGACTACGGTACGGCTAAAAGATGGCGAAACTATGGTTATTGGCGGGTTAATTGGGACTACTGACAGTGAAGCGAGAAAAGCAGTGCCATTGTTTAGTGAGTTACCCATCATCGGAACCTTATTTAAAAATTTCAGCAAAACACATAATGCTACCGAAGTAGTTATTTTTCTTACCCCTCGTATAGTAAAATAGGCAATGCTTTACAATTTTGGAGGAATTCGTGAAAAACATAGTTCTAATTGGATTTATGGGTACTGGCAAGACCACTACCGGAAGACTATTGGCAGGAAGACTTAACCGTCCCTTTATTGATGTTGATCGAAAGATTGAGCAAGAAACCGGGCTTACTATTAGTGATATTTTTCAACTATATGGCGAAGATTACTTTCGTCAGTTAGAACGGGAGGTTATTGCGCGGGTAGCACGTTATACCAATACCGTTATTGCTACGGGTGGCGGGGTAGTGCTTAAACAGGAGAATATGGTTAGACTCAGAAACTCCGGGATTATTATTTCGCTTACAGCATCGCTGGATACCATTCTGGAACGTACTTCCCGCAAGAGAGTACGCCCACTACTAGAGTGTGAAGACCGAGCCGAGCGGGTGGCTAAGCTGCTTCGAGAGCGTGCCAACCTCTATATGAAGGCTGACTATATTATTGACACCAGTTATATGTCGACACAGCAGGTGACAGAAAAGATCATTTGCTTGTTACGGGAAGGGGGGCATCTACGTGGTCGAAGTCAAGGTTAACTTACCAGCACATAGCTATACCATTTATATACAATCAGGAAGCATCCCCCACGCAGGAAAACTGCTACGCCATTTGCCACTGAGTAATAAAGCTCTTATTGTGACTGATGAAAATGTTTATCCGCTCTATGCTACCGCTTTAGCCGACAGTGTGGCTGATGCAGGTTTTACAGTTAAGATCGCTACTATAAAACCAGGAGAAGGTTCTAAATCGCTTACTACTGCCGAGGCGGTATACACTGAGGCTATCAGTTTGGGACTTGACCGTAAGTCACCGATTATTGCGTTAGGTGGTGGCGTGGTTGGCGATTTGGCTGGATTTGTAGCTGCCACTTATTTACGCGGCGTACCCTTTGTCCAGGTGCCGACAACTTTATTGGCGCAAGTGGATTCCAGCGTTGGTGGTAAAACGGCGGTTAATCATGAATTAGGCAAAAATTTAATTGGTGCTTTTTATCAGCCAAGTGTAGTAATTATTGATCCTAAGGCATTGGAAACCTTGCCTGAACGGGAACTAAAGGCCGGTTTGGCTGAGGTTATAAAATATGGTGTTATTGCCGATCAGAACTTTTTTTGCAATTTAACAGCGTCTGCCGATGCTTTACTTGCGCGTGATCCGGCAGTGTTGGCAACGGTCATTGCCCGCTGCTGTGAACTTAAAGCTGAGATTGTAGCCCAAGATGAACGGGAGACTTCCCTGCGGATGGTGCTGAACTTTGGGCATACGATAGGTCATGCTATTGAAGCTGCCGGTGGGTTTTCCGAGTATAATCATGGGGAAGCCGTGGCTATTGGTATGCATGCGGCTGGGCTTATTAGCAAAAAACTGGGATTATGCGAGCAAAAGCATGTAGATATGCTGCGGCAGTTGCTCAGCCATATGGGTTTGCCGCTTACAGCTCCTGGTTATTCGCCAGAGGACCTGATGCGGTATTTGTTAAGAGATAAAAAAATGGAGAGCAATAAAATAAACTGGGTTCTTATGACCGGCATTGGTCAAGTGAGTATAACCCGTGAAGTTACGACTGCTGCTATTATGGAAGTGCTGGCGCAGATTACTTGCAAACGGGAAAGTTAAAGAAGAGAGAGTACAATGCATAGTTTCTGGTAATGACGAAGATGGGAAGCCTATCTGGTCAATGCCGGCAGCAGTAAAGTACTCTCTCTTGTTTTGTTGCGCGTAATAAATATATTGCGAAGGCAGGATAGATGAGCCACCTGTCGAATAGAAACTGAGGATTTAAATAATGGAGGAATGAGCAGGTGGCACGCAAACAAAAAGCAATTGTTATTGTAACCGTTATTGCATTCGTTCTAGTTGGAATCATTAGCTACCGTATCTACAGTAATGTACAGGCAGGAAAAGAAAGAGCTGGTCGTGTGTCACAAGGGCAAACCGTCGCAGTTGAAGTGGCTCCTGTTACCAGGCGGGATATTACTCCTGTGTTAATCTTTTCCTCCAGTCTTGA
>NZ_JBYKYF010000269.1:0-4346 GCF_057736855.1 Sporomusa sp. | reverse complement strand
TCCGGTTCGCACGGGTAAATCAACCTTTATTAAACGCTTTATGGAAACCATGGTGTTACCTAATATTACCAATCCACACGATAAAGAACGTGCTAAAGATGAATTGCCGCAAAGTGCTGGTGGCAAAACTATTATGACAACAGAACCTAAATTCATTCCTAATGAAGCCGTCGAAATCAATGTGAAAGACAATGTCAATGTGCGAGTTCGGGTTGTTGATTGTGTTGGCTACACTGTAGACGGTGCATTAGGCTATGAAGAAGATGATGGTCCTCGCATGGTGCTCACACCCTGGTTCGAACACGAAATCCCGTTCCAGGAAGCGGCAGAGGTTGGCACCCGTAAGGTTATTGCTGAACATTCGACGATTGGGTTGGTTGTTACCACAGATGGTACTGTCACCGACTTACCACGTGATAAATATCTTCCGGCGGAAGAACGAGTTATAGCTGAACTCAAAGAACTGCAAAAGCCATTCTTGGTTATTCTAAATACAGGCAGACCAAATTCCAAAGACACTCGTGAACTTGTAGCTAAATTAGAAAGCAGTTATGATGTACCAGTTATTCCGGTTGATTGTGCACAATTATCTCACGACGATGTCTATGGAATCTTGCAGGAAGTACTATACGAATTCCCTGTCAAAGAAGTTAATATTACGTTACCTAAGTGGGTAGAAGAACTGGAGAAAGATCATTGGCTAAGACAAAAATTTGAAGGTGCAGTTACTGAGGTTGTTCAATACATTCGCCGTTTGCGTGATATCGATAGAGCCATTGATGATTTATCAAGCTATGATTTTGTGGCTGATGTCATTCTTCATGACATGGACCTGGGGAGTGGTATAGCCGTTATTGAGATGACGTCCCGGCAGGATCTTTTCTATACCGTTCTCGAAGAACTCACTGGGTTCACCATTGGTGGGGAACATCATTTATTGCGCCTTATGAAGGATCTAGCGGTAGCCAAGCGTCAATATGACAAAATTGCATCTGCACTTGAAGATGTTGAACAGACGGGGTATGGTATTGTACCTCCGCAGCTGGATGAGATGATTTTGGAAGAACCAGAAATTATTCGGACTGGCAATCGGTTTGGTGTAAAACTTAAAGCATCGGCTCCGTCATTACATATTATCCGAACAGACGTACAAGCAGAAATTTCACCGATTATCGGTACCGAAAAACAAAGTGAGGAACTCATCCAATATCTTATGCGTGAATTTGAAGGTGAACCTGAACGAATTTGGCGCACCAATCTATTTGGTAAATCATTAAATGAGCTGGTGCGTGAAGGTATTCAGAATAAATTAACAGCTATGCCAGAAAATGCACAAATGAAACTAAAAGATACACTGCAAAAAATCGTTAATGATGGTAGCGGCGGATTAATATGTATCATTTTTTAACAAAATTATCGATTTTGATAGAGATTTTTAGTCAGTCTGTAAAGGACTGACTAGAATTTTTTTTATTTTGGCTTGTAAACATGGCTTATTCGATGATATAATGTCTACCGTATACAGATAACCATCCGTAGTAGCAGTACCGAGGAGGGGAACCATGGTTACAGGACAAAAAGCTGTTTTTTATTTAGTTCGGGAAGAAATTTTACCTGAAGCTATTAAAAAAACAATCAAAGTAAAAGAATTATTAAAACGTGGTGAAGCGAGAACCATTAACGAAGCGGTAGAAAAAATGGAATTAAGCCGTAGTGCCTACTATAAATATAAGGACTATGTATTTCCGTTCTACGAAGCCAGTAAAGAAAAAATTGTGACACTTGCCTTATTGCTTGAACACAAATCAGGCGTATTGTCGAAGGTGTTAAATACCATAGCTAATGAACATGGCAGTGTTCTGACAATCAATCAGGGGATTCCGCTGCAAGGGGTTGCCAACGCGACCATATCCATTGAAACGGCCGAATTAGCCATTGATTTAGAAGCCATGCTTGATAAATTAAGAATGATTGATGGAGTGAAAAGGCTGGAAGTTCTAGGTCAGGCTTAGGAGGAACAACATGGAGGCAATTAAAATTGCTTTACTGGGAATGGGGACTGTTGGTACCGGGGTTGTTAAAATATTATCCAGAAACGCCCATAGTATTCAAAAAAAAGTCGGAGTTCCTGTAGTAATTAAGAAAATATTGGTGAGAAACCCGAATAAGGTTAGGGATATTAAAACAGAGGCAGAGATTGTAACAAATTTTGAAGAAATAGTGCATGATCCTGAAATTAAAATTGTCGTAGAAGTCATGGGTGGCGAACTGCCGGCGAAAGATTATATGTTAGCAGCGCTCAAGGCTGGCAAACATGTTGTTACTGCCAATAAAGACGTGGTAGCCAAATATGGTCGCGAACTGTTTAGCGCTGCTGAAGAAACCCATACTGACTTTTTATTTGAAGCTAGTGTTGGCGGGGGTATCCCCATTATCAGACCGTTGAAACAATGCCTGGCTGCTAATCAAATCAGTGAAATAATGGGTATTGTGAATGGTACAACCAATTATATGCTCAGCAAAATGACCAACGAAAAATTGGATTATGCTGATGTTCTGGCCGAAGCGCAGGCTAAAGGTTATGCTGAGGCTGATCCGACTGCCGATGTTGGCGGCTACGATGCCGCTCGCAAAATTGCTATCTTGGCTTCTATTGGCTTTGGTGTTCGCGTAGCTTTGGAAGATGTTTATATTGAAGGTATTACTAATATTACCATTGAAGATATTGAGTATGCCCGTGAATTGGGTTTTGTCATTAAACTGTTAGCAATTGCGAAACAAGATGATCGTGGAATTAATGTCCGCGTTCATCCCGCTTTTTTGCCGATTACTCATCCTTTAGCGGCAGTGAATGATGTATTTAATGCGATTTTTGTTAAAGGTGATGCTGTCGGGGAGACTATGTTTTATGGACGCGGTGCCGGTGAACTTCCTACTGCCAGTGCAGTGACAGCAGATATAATTGACGTAGCGCGTGATATTCGCCACAATGTCAGCAGCAGAATATTATGTACTTGTTTTGATCATAAAACTATCTATCCTGTCAGCAAAACAGAATCACCGTATTATATCCGCCTATTAGTTGAAGATAAACCTGGCGTACTGGCAGCTATTGCTGGTGCATTTGGTGCTCAACAGGTCAGCCTGCATTCCGTCATCCAAAAACGCAAAGTAGAGAGTGCGACTGAGCTTGTGTTGATTACTTATAGGGTATCTGATGAAAACATCCGTTTGGCTGTAAATACCCTGCTGGGTATGTCCATTGTTAAAAAAATAGGTAATGTAATACGAGTAGAAGCAGAGCAAATTTCATAGCAGTGAAGGTGGCGATATCATGGCAAACACCGTAAAAATCCGCGTGCCGGGAACAACGGCCAATTGCGGCCCAGGATTTGATGCGGTTGGCATAGCCTGCACGATATACAATGATCTTGAACTCACTTTGAGCCATCAAGCAGGCATACACCTTGAAGTAGTTGGCGAAGGCTCAGGTGCTATCCCGGCTGACAGCTCTAATGTCGCTGTCAAAGCCATTCAGATGGTGCTGGATAAAATAAATTCGCCCTATCAGGGTATTACGCTGAAAATGGTTAATAATATACCTTTGGCTAGGGGACTTGGCAGCAGCGCAGCCGCTATCGTCGGCGGATTGGTCGCAGCCAATGAACTAACAGGCTGCCACTTTTCCAAGCAAGAAATTTTAAATATGGCTACAAGCATTGAGGGCCATCCTGATAATGTGGCGCCAGCTATATTTGGTGGCATTACTGTTAGTATCATGGATAGTGGTTCAGCTCAATGCTTGCGTTTTTTGCCACCCAAAGATTTTTCAATGGTGGCTGTTATTCCTGATTTTAACCTGTCTACCAAGGCTGCCCGTAAAGTATTGCCAGAATCAGTACCGTTTACTGATGCCGTGTTTAATGTCAGCCGATCAGCGCTCTTAATTGGAGCTCTGTGTACTGGAGAATTAAACCTTTTGCAGCATGCTTTGAAAGATCGGCTGCACCAGCCGTATCGCGAACAGCTTATCCCCGGGATGGCGCAAGTATTATCTGCGGCTCGCCAAGCCGGAGCGATGGGAGCTGTGTTGAGCGGTGCCGGTCCGTGTCTGTTAGCTTTTACTGACGGTGACTCTGATAAAGTAGGACAGGCAATGGTTAAAGCCTTTAACCTGCATAAGGTTAAAGCAAGATATCAATTACTAAATATTGATCGACAAGGAGCTATCATAATATAGTAGCAATCATGTAAAAATAACCTGTTCGTACAATTCGAACAGGTTATTTTATAGGTTCTTTGTCAAATGTTGGGGTAAAGCATAAAGTGTAGTGGAGCAGGGGATA
>NZ_JBYKYF010000268.1:0-4368 GCF_057736855.1 Sporomusa sp. | reverse complement strand
TTTTTCCAGCCGGACGTAAGCTGCTGCTTTTGCTGGAACACTGGCGGTGAATGCGACACTAAGATACACCAATCTGGAAGATGTATTTGTGGAATTAACCGGCCGCCGGGTAAGCGGCTAAAGGAGTTTGCTATGGAAACGGCGCGGAAAATTTTGGCGATGCTGACTGATGCCGGACATGAGGCTTATATTGTAGGTGGCGCTGTGCGCGATATTTTGCGCGGTATACAGCCTGCTGATATTGATATTGCTACCAATGCCATGCCTGACCAGATTGTCGAACTTGCGGAAAAACAAGGGTGGAAGGCTGTTACTGTGGGAGCAGCCTTCGGTGTGGTAGCTGTCGTGGTAGCCGGAATTAGTTACGAGATTGCTACTTTTCGCAGTGAAAGGTATGGTATTGACAGTCATCGACCTGAGGCAGTAGAGCTTGGGGTTAGTCTTGAACAAGATTTGTCCAGGCGGGATTTTACGATCAATGCCATGGCTTTGGCTGCTGACGGTAACGTTATTGATTTATTCGGGGGGCAGGAGGATTTAGCTGCCGGTATTATTAGGGTTGTAGGTAGTCCAGAGGAACGTTTTGCCGAGGACGGACTAAGAATGTTTAGGGCTGCCCGTTTTGCTGCCAGATTTAATTTTGTATTGGAACCTGCTACCTTCGCCGCCATTACTTCCAATCTTGACCGGGTTAGCGGCTTATCGGTTGAACGGATTCGTAACGAAATTGAAAAAACATTAGTGGCCGATTTCGCTGTGCGGGGACTGGATATTCTCCTAAAGTCTGGCCTAATGTCTGCTACTTGTCAGGCAAGAGAACAGCGGCGGTTGTATGCTGTTCCTATTCTACCGGAGATTTGCCATCTTGACGGGCTACCGCAAAACCCGCGTTATCATTTGCATGATGTCTGGCAGCATACTTTAGAAGTTGTTGCTTTGACGCCACAAGATCTGACGCTGCGCTGGGCAGCGTTGTTGCATGATATTGCCAAAGGCCGGCCGGGAGTGCGAACGGTTAATAAAGAAGGCCAGCCTAGTGATCCCGGGCATGATAAAGCTGGGGCTGAGGTCGCCAAGGGAATTTTGCATAGGTTGCGGGTAGAACGGCAGATGGCTGACAGGGTGGTTTGGCTTATTCGGCATCATCTGGTTTTTCCGGCGGCGGAAGCTAACGCTGTATTGAAATGGCTGAAATGCCTGGCAGTTGATTTTAAAAACGAAGGTCAGTTCCAAACGGCTTTGATGCAGTTATTCGCCCTGCATGAGGCTGATCGCCTGGGTGGGCATACTCATCCGGATATTGACGGCTTCTTTGCTGTAAAAGAGTTAGCTCATACTATATTGTGTGAGGTGCCTTTTTATTCAACTCAGCTTAGGCTTAGTGCCCGAGATATTGCGGCTAAACTGGGGAGTGGACCGGAAGTGGGGCGCTTTCAGCAAAATCTATTGTCAAGAATTCAGGCTGGACAGCTTGTGAATGAACCAGCCGTATTGGCCGCAGCACTGGATGCCCGGGCGAGACGTTTGGCCAAAAAGCAGGAAGGACCCCTGTAATCGTTTTTGCTAAGAATACACTTGACTGTACTCGGGGTATCATGTATAATCAAAAGCAAATTAAAAAGCGAAAGTATGATGAACAGGAAGTTGATTGTTTACAGACTTCAGAGAGCTGGCGGTAGGTGCGAGCCAGTGCGAGTTGCAATTGATTCCGCCTGGGAGTAGCTGATGATGAATCTGACGGGTCCGCCCGGTATAGCGGCAAAAGTTGGCTGAAAAGCAACATGGGTGGCAACGCGGGAAATAGCTCTCGTCCCTGGGGGATGGGGGTTTTTTGTTTATGCAGCGCCTATATTTGCTTTAGCTAATTGGGTGGTACCGTGGGATGTTTATCCTGCCCCAATAGAAATATGGGGTGGGGTTTTTTATTCATGGAGTTGAGGTGATATAATGGAAAAGCAGGTAAAAAGAGCGTATAATTTCAATGCAGGACCGGCGGCTTTGCCACTGACTGCGCTAGAGCAGGTTCAGGCAGAGTTGCTGGATTTTAACGGCACAGGAATGTCTATTATGGAACACAGTCACCGGGGAAAAGAGTATGAAGCGGTTCATAATCAGGCAATTGCGCTGTTGAAAGAACTGCTGGCCATTCCTGAAGGATATGACGTGTTATTTCTGCAGGGTGGGGCCAGTCTCCAGTTTGCCATGGTGCCGCTGAACTTTTTACCGGCAGGCAAAAAGGCTGGCTATATAATGACAGGTGTCTGGTCAGAAAAAGCCTTTGACGAAGCCGAGAAAATCGGTGAGGCTTATATTGCAGCTACTGCCAAAGATAGTAATTATCGCCGGATACCAGCTTTGGATGAGATAACATACGACCCTGACAGTGCCTACATGCACATTACCTCTAATAATACCATTTACGGTACGCAATGGCAGGCCTTTCCGGAAACTGGCGATGTACCTTTGATTGCTGATATGTCCAGCGATATTTTATCCAAACCTATCGATGTAAGTAAATTTGCCCTGATTTATGCTGGTGCACAAAAAAACTTGGGCCCGGCTGGCGTAACGGTGGTGATTGTTCGCCGCGATTTCTTAGCCCAGGCCAATCCGAACCTGCCGACAATGCTCAAATATGGGACATATGCCAAAAACAATTCCCTGTATAATACGCCACCAACGTTTAGTATCTATATGGTAAAACTTATGCTGGAATGGGTAAAAGCACAGGGCGGGGTTGCGGCTATGGAGAAATGCAACCGGAAAAAAGCGACGCTGCTTTATGATGTTATTGATGCTAGTAATGGTTTTTACCAAGGTCATGCCCAGCCTGATGCCAGATCATTAATGAACGTAACCTTCCGTCTGCCTAACCGGGAATTAGAGAAAAAGTTTCTTGAACAGGCTAAACAAGCCGGCTTTGTTGGTTTGAATGGTCACCGCTTAGTTGGCGGTTGCCGGGCGTCAATCTACAATGCCGTTCCTTACGAGTCCTGCCAGGCTTTGGCCGACATGATGGTGGCTTTTCAACAGCAACATGCTTAACATTTACTCATTTTCTATTGATAGAATGACCGATAAATTAAGTAGCCGCAACTAGGCTGTTTAACAACATCAAGGAGGAAATATGGCAATAACCAGGTTTATTTTACTTCGACACGGTGAAACTACTTGGAATAAGGAAGGTCGTTATCAGGGACAGATTGATACTCCGCTTACTGCCTTTGGCCGCGAGCAGGGAGCATTAGCGGCCAAAGCACTTAAAGATGTTCCCATCGATGTTTGTTATGCCAGTCCGCTGAGCAGAGCAGTGGATACCGCGAAGATGTGTGTGGCTTCACATGGCCTTACTGTCAATACTGACAGGCGCTTACTGGAGATTAACCATGGCGAGTGGGAAGGAATGCTAAGTGATGAGGTGGAAAAAAAGTATCCTGAACTGCTGAAACAATGGAAAACCAAGGCCGTGGGGGTTACTATGCCGGGCCCGGGTGGAGAAAACATTACGGAAGTTCGCGACCGCGCCATGGAGGTTTTCCGTGAGTTAGCGGAGAAACATCAGGGACAGACCGTTCTGGTAGTAGCTCATGACGCGGTGAATAAGGCGGTACTATGTGATATCCTAGATATTGATTTGTCACATTTTTGGCAGATCAAGCAAGATAATACTTGTATCAATGTATTTGAGTATCAGGATGGAAAATGGCGGTTAGTGCTGCTGAATTCGACTACTCACTTAGGTTTTCTGTATAGCGGTATTGAGCAAAAAGGTTTGTAGGTTTGCAGTATGCTGCGTTGGTGATGAATCGTGGAGCGAGGTGGCTAGACTCGGTACCTCCCGCGGACCAATTGTAGGTCAGCGGGAAGAAGAATAGTACTATGGCCTCTTGCTCCTTTGTTTTGTAGAGCTAACGTTTATCCACTATGTTTTCGTAGTCTTAGCAGATAAAAATGGAAATAATAGCAGGTATTAGAACCCAAAATATCGAAATAGGGTAGTAGGTAATAACAATTACTAAATTCGGGCGGGGGAGTTGTTACTATGGACAATAAAGATAATATTTGTTCTGAAGCTGCTTGCTCTCAAGGATGTAGCTGCGGTTGCGGCTGCGGTAGCGAGGAGGCCTCGGTGGAAAGCCAGTTTAGTAAAGAGATGCGGGAATTGTATGAGGCTGGAAAGACAGCAGACATGCTTACGGCCTGTAACAAAGTGTTGAGTGAGAATCCGGAAGATAGTGAGGCATATTTTTGGCGTGGTGTAGTAGCTGCAGTTGAAGGGAATTTTGAACAAGCGGTTGCGGATTATACGAAAGCCATTGATCGTAATGAGAGAAAAGCGATGTATTATTCCTACCGTGGCAGTGCCTA
>NZ_JBYKYF010000267.1:0-4371 GCF_057736855.1 Sporomusa sp. | reverse complement strand
GCAAGACGTGACTGGCTTCCAAGTCATTCAAAACGGCGAGTATGTAGAAATGTATTGGGATAAAGCTACTGAGCCTGACGTAGTGGCGTATGAAATCAGGGAAGGTGCTAGCTTTGAACAAGGTAGTTTAATCGCCAGCGGTGTAACCGTAAACGAGTATAATGTCAAAGTAGATACAGAGCGGGTGTATTATTACCACATTAAGGCCATCAATCGTAGTCTGCATTATAGTCAAAATGAGGCGCACGCGATGGTTACGGTGCAAAACTTGCCGCCGAAGAATGTTATTGAAACATTTGATGAAATTGCTCTACAAAATGGTACGCACGAAAATACCGAATTTGGAGCGTCATTCATCAACTGGCAAACAATCGGCGGTAAATGGAGTGATTATCCCAATACAAAGTTTGGCGATGTTGGCGGGCAAACGGTATTAAAACTAAAACGTACAGAAGCAGACCCTACATTTACCCGCGCTTCTGTTGCATACAAATCTGATGGAACACAGGTTACCGCAAACATGCCGAGGATTGAAAATGGCGGCATAATAGTGGAGGAAGGGACGATGAATCTTCTCAGTGCCACAGATTCACAGGGCTTTTCTGCGCCGGTTAACGTAACAGTCACATCTGGACAGAAATATACTGTGTCGATGTATGGCGCGGGCTCAATCACGCTTTCCGGCGCGGGAACTGGGACGGTAACCGCATCCAATCCTGTCACGATAAATGCTAGTACTACTACACTTACGTTAACTCCATCAGGCGACACGGGCAAAGTACAGGTTGAGAATAAGGATTACAAAACGTCTTGGCAAATCGGTGGAACCACCCGCTCCCCCGAAACGCTAACCATCCCCACGGCGGGGGTGCTGAACCCGCAGGAGGGGACTATTGAGTTTAAATTAAATCCGTTGAATTTACACGATTGGAACGACATATTAGGTGGGTCTCTCCTGAGTTCAAAAAGATGGCTTCTATTTTGCACCGCAGAGGGGACTCTACGTTGGGACTGGGGAGTGGTTAATGACAACATAGCAGCTATGTCGGTATTATCGGTTGGGCAACAAGTATATATTGCCCTGCGGTGGAAAGACAACATCAGAGAAATGTTTGTTAATGGCGTATATATTGGAAGTAAATCCTATAATCCGGCAGACGGTATTCCGAGTTCTTTTGGTTCTGGCCCAGACCCAGATTGCATTATTTCTGACCTCCGCATCTCTAGCCGCGCCCGCACCGATGAAGAAATTACCTCTGCATATACCAACGGTGTTACAATCGATGCGGATACAACATATTTTGCACCATTCACGCAAAACGCTCTTTCCGTACCGCTTTACCGTAACCAGAACGGCACATATACTCCAATCCGCAAAGACATAGGACAAGTCATCACCGCTAACATCACTACTGATTTCCGTTCGTCCGTTGTTTTACGTGGTACCGGCTCTGCGAAACTACAAATGCGTACCAGCAGGGATGGGGTCAACTGGACAAACTGGCAAGACTTCCGTCCTGCACAGTACACGTTCAGGTACGCTGATTTCCGAGTGCTGCTAGGCACGTCAGACATATCGAAAACGCCCGAAGTCAACCATTGCGAAATTCGCATTGATGTGCCGGATATAGAAAAAACAGGTACTATAACTGTTCCGATAGGCGGAACAACTGTGAGTTATGGACATACTTTTTACACCGTTCCTGTTATTACACCAACAGCAATCGGTAACAATAAATTCCCACAAGTCATTGCAAAAACAAATACCGATTTTACTGTCAAAATCGTTGACCGCAATGGTAATGATGTAGGTGGTCAATTAGACTGGAGGGTTAGGGGTTACTAACCCTCCTTTGAATTACAAAAGCGAGGTGATATTATGGCCTTTGACCCAAATAAACCTGCGGATGATGGATTTTTAGCAGACGCGCCGCAAGAACTGCGAACAAATTTCACTGGACTTAAAAATGATCAAATAGTCAATGCTGGTTCGCTTAGAGGATTAGTTCCTGGTAATGCAAGTGGTAATATACCTATTAATAACGGAACATTAAATACTAACCTTAACGCCGAAAAACTTGGCGGGCAACCTGCTAGTTATTTTGCTCCAGCTACACACACACATGCTACAGCTACAAGTAGTAGTAATGGATTTATGTCAAATACGGATAAAGCTAAACTTGATACCATCGCAACTGGTGCCGAAGTTAACCAAAATGCTTTCTCGAACATCCTAGTTGGTGGGACAACTATTCAAGCTGATAGTAAAACAGACACACTGGAAATTATGCCTGGTGCTAATATTGCAGTTACGCCGGATGCGACAAATGACCGCATAACTATTGCCGTAACCGGCAAAGTCCCTAGTGCGGCAAACGCTGATTACGCAACTGCTGCTGGCGATGCTAATACCGTAGACGGAAAACACGCGAGTGATTTTGTTTCACAATTTTCAATAAGCGCGAATGACAATACCGTTAATTATGTAAAAATTGCTGAGTTAACAACAAATATCGGAAGCGGCGAAAATGGATTAGTTTTATATGTTAACGGCATTGCTGATTTTGGCGATAATATGCCGGGAATGGATATAGTGCAGGTATCCACTAGAGGCAGTGTTTCTTTAAAAGTATATAAGGTAATTCCAAGTATAAGGGAAGGTATACAGTATGGGTATGTTAACAACGCTACAACAAGAAAAACAGAGATTTGGATAAAGCGAGATACTTATAACTATGGCGTTAATATAATTGTAGCGCAAAGTAGGGATGCCACTGTAGGTATACTTACCACACAATCGACAGAACCAAGCGGGATTACCTATGTTCCTAGAGAATATTTTATTTATGCTTCCGACGTGGTGACCACTCCTACCGCAAACAAAATCCTCAAACTTAACAGTAATGGAAAGCTACCTGCGTCCATTACTGGCGATGCCGCAACCGTAGGCGGTAAAGCTCCCGGCACGGCGGCAAACAATGTACTCGTGCTGGACGCAAGCGGAAAAGTGCCAACAGCGAATTTACCCAGTATACCGTCAGATAATGGCGGTGTTCCTCCTGGGGCTATTATAGCTGTTGCTATGTCAACACCCCCTCCAGGCTACCTCAAATGCAACGGTGCTGCAGTATCACGCATAACATATGCCGCCCTATTTGGGGCAATCGGAGTGACGTTCGGTGCTGGTGATGGCAGTACAACCTTTAATCTTCCTGACCTACGTGGCGAATTTATTCGCGGCTGGGATGACGGGCGCGGGGTAGATAGTGGACGTGCGTTTGGTAGTTGGCAAGACGACATGTTCAAGGCGCATGAGCACAACATTCCAACCAAAAGTGGCGAACCTGGCACTCGCGCAACTGTTAGCGATGATAGCGGAGTGCAGAGCAAGGCAAACTCAACCCTGAGCAGCGGTCGTTACTACACGTACTCAGCCGGTGGCACCGAAACCCGTCCCCGCAACGTAGCACTTTTATACTGCATAAAGTACTAGGAGGTATACCTTATGCGAAAAATAGTCTATCAAACAGACCAAAACGGCAAATACGTTGGCCCTATTGAACTAAACGAAAGCGATATTAGTCCTCTTGATGGTGTTTGGCTGATACCTGGCGGTTGTGTGGAAGTAGAACCACCAACTACTGATGTAAACCAATACTTGATTTGGAACGGGCAAACCTGGGAAATACATAAAATACAGAGAGAACCCGAACCCGCATCACCACCGCCCACCAAAGACCAACTTCTCGCCCAACTTGATGCTCAGTACCAATCCCAATTCAACGAACTCAAACTCGCCTGGGCGGCGGCGCAACTGGACGGTAATACTGCGCTTGTAAATGAACTGCAAACTGAATATCAGGCTTTAAAGCAAGAGTACCAAACCAAACGGGAGGCGATAATCAATGGTTAAACGGTGTTTTATCTGTGGTGCAAAAGAGCAGGACGGGAAATGCACGAATGAGAATTGTCCGAGGTCGAAGTAAGAGCCAAGGGGGTGGGGTAAATGATATTAGAGCTCTTTCAACGAGCCTACAAAATGATTTCTGATATTCAAATTGTTGCTATTGCCGTGACAATCGGCGCTATGGGCACAAAGCTTTGCGGGGACAGCTTTTGGGCTGTCCTCTTCTTATCATATGCCGCAGTATTTATTGACACAGCGACTAAGTGGATAGGGATAACTAAGCGATATTATTCTGACACCACGGGATGTGCAATATCGGAAGTAAGAGGCATTCAAGTTATCAAAGGCATATTTTGCGATGCTTGGAAGCCTGATTATTTAATGAGTCGTTATTTTGGTCGTATACTCGAAAAGATTTTTGCTTATACAATGATAATTGCTTTATGTCACGCCGCAGGGAAATG
>NZ_JBYKYF010000266.1:0-4373 GCF_057736855.1 Sporomusa sp. | reverse complement strand
GCTCAACCTTATAGTCAAGCCGGTACACATACACATTCGAATTTCTGCTAGAGCGATACACTAAAAACACTTTAAATGATAAAAGCTTGCATATAATACCGGCTGCAATATCTCCTTGGAAGTTAAAACCATTTATGGATCTACCTTACTATTTCGCTATTGTTACCTCCCTTCCTTTTAGCTAACAGCACCTTTTAACTCAAGTTGCTCAACTGTATATAAAAGTCCACTTTCAATGGTGTAACAATATTCTATCGCCATAATCCCTCGCTTCAACAAGCGCTTTTGTAACTGGTAACTAATATGCATCGTTAAAACTGCCTGACAATCTGCCAACACTGCTAAAATGTCATCCCGGCGTTTATCTTTGGTAATGAACTTTTAATTAATTGTACAATATCTTTCTAATAGAAGAATATCGACTAATTCATATCTTTTACCATTGACATGATAAATCTGGAATTCTTCTGCTTGCTCGAAATGCAAATCAACCAACTTACTAGATTTACTAGTAACAGCTACCTTGTAGTATCCGGTAAAGGAAATAGGCTGAAGTGGCTTATACTCAAACAGCTCAGGCTGCTTTACGTGACGTCTGAATTCTGAAGAACGATCTTGGGCTAAAAGACCAATGGCATCGGCCCGGCACAGACGGCAATGAGTCATCTGTTTCATTTCGCTGCAGCAGGCAGCCCGGACAGCGGCAATATCATTCATGCTTGTTTGAGGTAAACCAGAAAAAACGCTGCCAGGGGCCGGAATAAACGGCATAATGTTTATTAGGGTTGCTCCAAGTTGTTTAACTCGCCTTACGATGGCAGGTATATGCCAATCATTAACGATTTTAATCATGACAATGTTCACCTTAACCTGTATACCATGACCAGCCAAATACATAATCCCTTCTTGCTGATTATGCACCAGAATTTTTGAGCCTTCTAACCCCATATAGCGTTTTCCCAGATAATTGACACTACCATAGATTTGTTCACCTATTGCCGGGTCAATACAGTTAACAGTAACAGTAACATAACGTACACCAAGCTTTACAATCTCTGGAGCATATTCTGGCAGTAATAACCCATTTGTTGACAAACAAAAATGAATGTCAGGAGCGGTCTGTTTAATTAACGTAATCGTCTTTCGTGTTTCCTCCCAGTTAGCTAAACAGTCACCTGGACCTGCAATCCCGACAACACTAAGGTTAGGAATTTCGGCTTTTACCTGCTCAAATTTTTCTCTAGCTTTTTGAGGTGATAGGATCTCACTGGTTACACCCGGACGACTTTCATTAACACAATCGAATTTACGGCTGCAGTAATTGCAGCTAATATTACACCGGGGGGCCACCGGCAAATGCATACGGGCATATTGATGCTGCGCTAGAGCAGAAAAACAAGGATGTTTATCGGTAAGCACGCTCCGCATAGAGCGGCCACCCCCTTTCCTCTAGTTGTACATAAGGCTTTGTTCTGTAAAAAAGACAAAGGCTTACCACATATACATGCAGTAAGCCTCATTGCTTCTGTTATCTATTCTATTATGTTAGTAGATTGTTAAAAGTAAAGCTATGGGACAGAAACATCCTGCTCCATAGCGTCATTGCTGCAAAACATATCTCCTAGTTTATAAAAAATATACCATAGATAGCCAGTTTACTGCAATAGTTCTGAAATAAATTCGAAAAATTAAATATTTAATGTTAAAATTATACTATCCTTGCAAATTCATACATATACCGTTATAATCAAAACTGCAATCTTCAAAAATGCTCCATCCTCTGCTTCAACCAGCAGATTTCTTTTACTTTTAAGATCGGAGGCTCTGTCCATGGAATCATCCAAAGATGAAGTACACGAACTACTTATGGCCATTGTAGGTTCTCTCAATAACACACTCTATGACCTTGCAACAGAAAACGAGCGAAACGGTAATAAAGTAACTGCCAAACGCTTAGAATTTTCTCGTCAAAAAATCATGACAGCCTGGGAAGTATATAATCAAAAACGTGCCGAAAAAAAATAAATGAAGCTTTATGGCTAGCCCATAAAGCTTCATTTCACTTCATGCTGAGAATATCTTTGACTACCTCGCCGGCAATAATAAGACCAGCAACTGATGGCACAAAGGCAATACTTCCGGGAATTTGTCGGCGGGCAGTACATTTACGTGTTGTCCCCTGCGGGCAAACACAACCAACACTGCAACTGGAACTTTCTGTTTCCACTGGCTTGCGTGGCTCTTCTTTGGAATAAACGACTTTAAGGGAATCTACCCCGCGTTTTCTTAACTCTTGCCGCATTACCTTAGCTAAAGGACACACCGATGTATTAAAAATGTCTGCAACTTCAAACTTAGTCGGATCCAGTTTATTTCCGGCTCCCATAGATGAAATAATGGGAATATTCTTGGCTTTAGCCCTAACAATTAAATCAAGTTTGGCAGTAACGGTATCAATGGCATCAACGATATATGTGTAATCATCAGCAATGAGCCTTGTTGCTGTATCTGGCATATAAAATTCCTGAAAGATAGTAACTTCGGCTTTAGGATTAATTTCGAGAATACGGTCACGCATAACCTCAACTTTAGGTTTGCCAATAGTTTTTCTAGTGGCGTGTAATTGTCGATTAATATTTGTGAGGCAAATACAATCATCATCCACCAATACAAATTTACCGACACCAGAACGCACTAACCCCTCAACTACAAATGTGCCGACGCCACCAATACCAAAAACAGCTACCTTACTTTTAGCCAATTTTTCCAGGCCTTCTGCACCAATTAATAATTCTGTCCGGGAAAACTCATGCAGCATACTGTCACCCTTACTTGTCTGTCATATCTACTTAGTATACCAAAATCCTCCCAGACTAATCAATAGCTCTACTTCCACCTATTTGCGAGAAATTCGCGGCTTAATTACTTTACCGCATTTTGGACACACATGCTTGCCATCCTGATCAATTTCCATAACAACTCCACATTGAATATGCACTAACATTCTGCCACCTCCTGAGATAGTCCCTGAATACATTTGATTACTCTTCATTTCCACTATGCCCCACTCAAACAAAGTCAATATAATACCGCACTAAACAGTATATGAGCTTTAACATTTTTTAGACCAATCATTTTCAAATAAAAGTATGATACAGCCAACCCTTAAATCGCATACAACTTTTGCCCGTTAGTCATTGTTATTATACATTTGTATTTTTGTTGAAAACTCGAGTATACAAATAAATTCTATCATGCAGTAATATTATTTGTAAATAGAAAAATATTACATTAATAACTTATTAATCCACTGTAAACAACCCCATCCTGGCAATATATACTTTTTGACTTTTCACCCATATTCCGGACACAAAAGCCAAAAAAATGCATAAGTTGACTGGTTATACCATAAGATAGTATAATTTATATATAGATAGTATGGGAGGCGAAGCAATATGGACATTGCTGCTCTTGCCACAGTTGTTACACAAGCAAACATTAAACAACAAGCCAATATCCTCATGATGAAAACAGTGATGGATACCGCTACAAGCCAAAGTCAAAGTCTGTTTCAATTGATGGGAACCGGACCTGCGCTTTCCCCTTCCCATTTAGGCAATAATATTGATATTTCTATTTAGTATTATAAAAAGCTTCTGAACTTAGCTCAGAAGCTTTTTTTCCAATCTACAACAATAGCAAAATATTCTAAATATGGAGGATTTATGAATAAACTTTACGCACTTATAGGTCCCCCAGCTTCAGGCAAAACCAGTATTATGAATGAGCTTGCACAATATGGAATCCCTATGATGGTTAGCCACACTACCAGAAAACCAAGACCTGAGGAAATTGATGGTATCCATTACTATTTCGTCACCAAGGAAAGTTTCCAGAAAACCGAGCTCATTGAACGGGTTGAATACTCAGGAAACTTATATGGTTTAAGCAAAAATGAAGTGCTTGAAAAAGTCAAAAAATATCCGATAAGCACAGTTGCTGTAAACACGCAGGGACTCACGCAGTTAAGAAAACTGTTTGGTAATCGTATGGAATCGATATTCATCATGGCAGATCATGATACAGTCATTAGCCGGATGTTAGAACGTGGCGATGATCCTTCTCAAATCAAACGTCGAATTGAATATGCTAACAGCACTGGAGAATTCGACAACTGGCAATCAGCCACCTATGTAGTAAAAAACACCGGACAACTTGCGGTTGCGGTTCGCCAGATACTAGCTATTGTCGGGAAAATAACACTTCCGCCTAAAGTGATATAACAAGCAAAAAGACTACCATATTGTCTGGTAGTCTTTTGCCCTTTACTCAAACTCTATTTCTAGGGCAAAACGGGGAACCTTCCTGCCGTC
>NZ_JBYKYF010000265.1:0-4377 GCF_057736855.1 Sporomusa sp. | reverse complement strand
GTATCAAGACAAATGGGCACCGCATCCACATCGCCAAACCCTTTAAACAGCACGGCCTTGCCTTCCATAACTGGCAAAGCCGCTTCTGGGCCTATATCACCAAGCCCCAACACCCTAGTGCCATCAGAAACAACGGCAATCATATTTCCCCGACAAGTTAGTTCAAAAGAAAGGTCTTTGTTGTCTTCAATGGCTTTGCAGGGTTCAGCAACCCCCGGTGTATAGGCCAGACTAAGATCATACCGGGAAGACAACGGCACTTTTGCAGTTACCGCCCATTTTCCTTGATTGTCCCGATGCAGTTTTAATGCTGTTTCGCGTATATCCATCATATAGCCTCCTCAATAAAGTTTTAAAGCTTAACTCCCATTTCACTTAGGTGACAGTAGTTAATAGGGTAAGCCAATTGATGGAATTATATGCGATACCGCACTACATAGTTATTCTGCTAATGGCGCGAATGGCTGGCTTTAATCCGTTCAATAATGGGCTTAGCCTCCGGTGACAGTAAATATTGATAAGTTGTTTCCGGAACCAGGTCTTTAACAGCAGCCCAATTTTCCTGACGCACCAATTCTCTCACTCGCGAAGCACTAATCGGCTGATTACCGTTCATAATCCGCGGCATCACATGAAGTTCAACCCCATATTGCGGAAGGATTTCAGCTAGTGCCTGGTTATAACTGCTCGTTGTGGCGCAATATGGCTCCTCACCGACATATCGCTTCGTAATACCTAATGCCGGAGCAATATAGCGGGCAAAGACAGTGGCATCCAAGCGGGTCTGGGCCTGAGAAGTAGCTTCTCCCCGGGTAAAGTAAGCGGGAAATGTGGCTGCAGAAATAATATATTTACCTGCAGGCAATACCAAAATATTATCAAATTCAGCCAAGCCTTCCTGCACCAGACGCAAGCGAACATCAAACGGAAACATTGACCGGTCTTCACTGACAACCAGCACAACCACGGCCTTATTGTCTGTAGCTGCCTTGGAAATTACGGCTTTGTGCCCCAAGGTAAATGGGTTGCAGTTAACAACCAGCGCTGCTCTTGGCCCTTCAGGCAGTGTTCCGGCTTTTCTTGCTATTTCTCGGCAATATTCTTCAATCGAACCTAAACCTGATTCTAGTAAAACCGCGTGCGGCTCAGCCCGGGCAATTTCTTTAAATCCTAAGCCGGTGAACATGGGGGCGGCAGTGGGTTTGGTATAAATAAAATAATGATAGATTCCACGCTGTCTGGCCTGCTGCATAAGCTGACTAACTACATTCGCAGTTAATCCTTCGCCTTGCAGACGGGGTGAAACAGCGATATTTCTCAGTACTTCACCGGCCATCGATCCGGTAGCAACCATTTCTTCATTTTGAAAAAAAGCTACCGTATACTCGACATCCCCGTCAAAAGTTAAGTCAAAGCCTGCTAAAAACTTGCGCACAGCCTCTACTTCCCGGGTATTGCCAAGGTTAATCTCTCTCATATCATAATTCACCCACATGCCAATACCTCCAAACACCAGTATTCCTCATTAAAAACCGAGATTGCTACGCAGCGCTCGCAATGACATTACATCACTTGCCAGGAGGGCAGACGGAGCAATCTCAGGTATTGTCTATCTTACTTGTTTTACAACATCAATTACCGTACCATCACGATACTCAACTACTGCAACAATTTTGTCATTAGTTGAAATACTTTCTGGTTTACCAGCCATTTTTTCAGCCAGTTCTTTTAATTCTTCCACACTCTTGAGCGGTAAACCGGTTGCTTTAAACTGTTCATACAGATCAGTACGACGAGGATTCACCGCAACACCACGTTCGGTAACCAATACATCGACAGTTTCACCTGGTGTGGTAGCAGTTAATACCTTGTCCCTGATGATTGGCAAACGACCGCGCAGCAAATTAGCAACAATAATGGTCACTTTTGCTCCGGCAGCAGCATCGCTATGTCCGCCAGAACCGCCCATGATCACACCATCAGAACCGGTTACAACATTAATGTTAAAGTCAGTGTCAATTTCAGTTGCACCCAATACTACTGCATCTAATTTATTTACAGCAGCCCCTTGGTTGAACGGGCTGGCATAGAAGTCAGCACTTACTTCCAAGTGATTGGGGTTAGTTGCTATCGAGCGTACAGCCTCAAGGTCAAATCCTTGCACATCAATGAGCTTTCTAAATAAGCCGCGCTCTAACATTTCTACCATATAGCCGGTAATTCCACCTAAAGCAAAACTTCCGGTTACATTGGCTTCTTCCATCATTTGACGGACATAGTATGCGGCAGCCAGTGATGCTCCGCCAGCTCCGGTCTGGAAGGAGAAGCCGTCTTTAATGAGTCCCGCGGCTTTAATGACTTTCGCCGTAGTTTCAGCAATTTTAAGTCCCACTGGATCGCGGGTGATTTTGGTTGTACCAGATACTATCCCTTTGGGGTCACCAATAGAATCCACTTTGACCACATAATCTACTCTGGTTTGCGGAATAGAGATTGGGGACAGCGGATATGGCATCAGATTGTCGGTTATGGCTACTACATGTTCGGCATATTGAGCATCAGGTATAGCATAACCCAATGAACCGCAGGCGGCAGGGCCTTCTACCCCATTCAAGTTGCCGTACTCATCAGCTGCAGGCGCAGCGATAAAGGCCACATCGATTTTGAGTTGGCCACATTCAATGGCTCTAGCCCGGCCACCATGAGTTCTTAAAATTACCGGGCGCGGGAATTCACCACGTGATACGGCCTGTGCTACAGGGCCTGACATATAGTTGGTATCCAGTCCTGTAACCACGCCGCTTTTAACATGCTCAACAATCGGGGCATGTACTGGAAAAACAGAGCTTAATGCTATTGTCAGATTCTTAATTCCTAGTTTGGCAGCTACTGCCAATACCATATTTACAACACCGTCACCATTTCTGAGGTGATGGTGGAAAGACAAGGTCATACCATCTGTGATAGGAATCTGTTTAAATACAGTTTCCAAATCAGCTACCAGCTTTTGTTCACCAGGCAGAATCCGTTTTACTTTGGGTGCTTGCCGCGCCATATCCGGCATGGTAGCAAAAGCACCGGCAAAAGGCCGTACTTTGCCGTAGCCTTCAATATATTCAGGCAGCTCGCGGCCAATGGCATTTTTCAGTTGATTCATTATAAGCCCTCCTTTGCCAGGCCCAGCAAACGGGCTAAATACAGTATACGTTCCGCTCTGGCAACGATAGGCGCATCCACCATTTTACCATCAAGGGAAGCAACGCCTGAGCCTTCAGCTTCGGCTTTACGGATGGCTTTGATTACCCGTTGCGCCCAATCAATTTCTATGTCAGTAGGATTAAATACTTTGTGGATATCGTCAATTTGACGGGGATTAATGGCTAATTTACCTTTGAAACCAAGCTGTTTAGCCAGTTCGGTATCGGCAATTAGACCCTCCCGGTCATTTACATCAGTAAACGGGGTATCGATGGACTGAATACCAGCAGCCGCAGCACTATTGACCACATGGGTTCTGGCGCTGAAAATTTCGGTCCCTTCTTTGGTCCGTTTGGCACCAAGGGAAGCCGTATAGTCTTCGGCACCAAAAGCTAATGCAACTACCCGTGGATGAGCTTTAGCGATATGGTAAGCTTCTGCAATACCTGCAGGAGTCTCCAGCAAAGCAATTAACTTAACCGGTGTTTGTCCAGGTTGTTCGGCAGCTTCTACCAAACGAACCACTTCGGCGATATCTTCCGGTTTCTCAACTTTGGGAACTACCAGCGCATCAGGACGGCAAGGTACTATTGCTTCGATGTCTTCCCTCGCAAAAGTTTCCAGAGGGTTAATGCGCACAGCTTTTTCACTGCCAGCGTAATCTACTGTTCGTAACGCTTGCGCTACCAGTAGACGAGCGGCATCTTTTTCGGTAGGAGCTACGGCATCCTCCAGGTCAAGGATGAGAGCGTCTGCTCCAAATACGCCACCATTTTGCAACATACCAGGATTATTTCCTGGCATAAAAAGCATAGTCCGGCGCAGATCCATTTATATCATCTCCTTTCGGAGAGTAATGCCAGCCCGGCTCAGAGCCGCAAGAGTACGCGCTTGAATGGTACAATCAAGCGCTCCTCTGTCAACTGCTTTAATATATACATCGGTAACATTTTGCTTAGCAAGTACAGCGGCAATGGTCTGCTTAATTGCCTCTCCATATTGAGCCAAAACAATGCTCTGAAGCTCAATCACCACACCGCTGCCTTTGCTGCCTGGCGCAATTGTTATCATAATATCATTCGATTCTAAAGTACCAGCTTGCGCCGGTTTGAGTACATTCATAGTAACCTCCTAAAAAAACTCTAGCCTTTGATGGTGTTTAAGAGTGTAAAGCCATCA